>NZ_JANLGL010000022.1:0-48892 GCF_024655625.1 Pseudomonas sp. 18.1.10 | reverse complement strand
GCGGTGGATCAGTCAGCCTATTTGTGACTGACAGACCGCATTCGCGAGCAAGCCCGCTCCCACATTTTGATCACCTACCCACCTACCACCGGCGCATCACTCGGTCACCGCAACGCGTTTGCCCTCCCCCTGCGCCGACATCAAAATCGCCAGCACAATCAGCGCCGCACCCGCGAGCATCCGCCACGAGGGCGCTTCGTGGAACAACCACCAGGCGCAGGCGATGGCGTACACCGGCTCCAGCGAGATAATCATGCCGGCGCTGCGGGCGTTGAGGCCCTTGAGGCTTTTGACGAACAGGGCCTGAGACACGGCGGTGCACAGCACGCCGAGGATAGCCAGGTTGACCCAGTCGCCAGCGCCGAGGTCCACCAGGTCAAACACCGCAAGCGGGGCCATGATTACCGCCACCGTAGCGTTCTGCCAGAACACCACTTGCACGCCATTGCGCCCGTCAGTGGCGCGGCGGTTGGTCATGGCCAGCAAGGCGAACGACAGCCCCGAGGCCAGGCCCCACAGCAAGCCGACGGTGCCCTGGTTGGCGAGTTCGAACGACGGCGTCACCAACACCAGGCCCAGGGTCACCAGCAGCAGCAACAGCGCCTCGGCCAGGTGCGGCCGGTCACGGAAGACCGCCATGTCGAGCAGGGTGATAAAGGCCGGGAAACTGGCAAAGCCGAGGGTGGCAACCGCTACGCCACCGACCTTGATCGCGATAAAGAACGTGACCCAGTGCGCGGCAAGCATCAGCCCCGAGAGGGCATAAATCGACAGTTTCCTGAGGTTCAGGCCGCGCAGCAACGCACGGTCTTGCAGGTGGGCGAACACCGCCAGGGCCAGCAGCGCAAACGCTGCGCGGCCAAAGGTGATGACACTGGCGCTGGCGTGGATCAGCGCACCAAAAATACCGGTCAAGCCAAACAGCAGTGCAGTGATATGGGCAGAAGTAAGGGCAGTACGATAGGCAGTCATGAAAAGAGCTTCGCGAAAACGAGCTGGGCCGTGGACTTCTTATTGTTGACCCGGTGGAAAGAGAGGCGCCTCAATCGCCGCTTGCGTGGAGCTTTGTAGAGAGGCGCCCGGTTTTTTTAGCCTTCGGACGTGTCGATCCAGATGGTCTTGATTTCGGTGTACTGGTCGTGGGCCCAGATCGACTTGTCACGCCCGCCGAAGCCGGACTGCTTGTAGCCGCCGAACGGCGTTGAAGCATCGCCCTCGCCGAAGCAGTTGACGGTGACGATACCGGCGCGGATCTCGCGGGACAGCTTGATCGCATGGCGCAGGTTGTCGGTGTACACCGACGCGGCCAGGCCGTAGATGGTGTCGTTGGCCAGGGCGATGGCTTCGTCCAGGGTGGTGAACGTGGTCACGGTCAGCACCGGGCCGAAGATTTCTTCCTTGAACAGCAGGCTATCGGCACTGACGCCGTCGACCACGGTGGGCTGCACGTAGATACCGTCTCTGGTCTTGCCACCGAAGACCACGCGCAGGTTTTCGTGGTCGGCCTGCACCAGGTACGAGCTGACTTTGTCGAAGTGCGCCTGGCTGACCATCGAGCCCAGGCGGTTGTCCGGGTCCAGCGGGCTGCCCATCTTCCAGGCCTGCAATTGCACGCCGATGCGCTTGAGCAGCTCATCCTTGACGTCGGCGTGGACGATCAACCGCGACGAGGCCGAACAGTTCTCGCCCATGTTCCAGAACGAACCGTTGACGATATGCCCCGCCACCAAATCGAGGTCGGCAACGTCGTTCATCACCACGGCGGGGTTCTTGCCGCCCAGTTCCAGGACGATGCGCTTGAGGTTGGACTCGGCCGCATAGTGCAGGAACAGGCGACCGGTGTCGGTGGAGCCGGTGAAGCTGACCATGGTCACGTCCATGTGCCGCCCCAACGGCTCGCCCACTTCGCGACCGCCACCGGAGACCACGTTGAACACGCCGTCCGGCACGCCCGCCTGGGAGGCCAGTTCGGCCACGCGCAGGGCGGTCAAGGTGGTTTCCTTGGCCGGCTTGACGATGATCGAGCAACCGGCCGCCAGGGACGGGGCGATTTTCCAGGCCAGCATCAGCAGCGGGAAGTTCCACGGCAGCACCAGACCGACCACGCCGATGGCTTCGCGCACCACCAGGGTCAGGGCGTCGTGGCCCACCGGCGCGGTGTTGTCGTAGATCTTGTCGATCAGCTCGGCGTGCCAGCGGATCATGTGGATGGTTTCCGGCACGTCGGTCAGTTGGCACTCGCGCACCGGCTTGCCGCTGTCCAGGCTTTCGAGCACGGACAGTTCGTGGGAGTGTTGCTCCAGCAGGTCGGCAAAACGCAGCAGGACTTTCTTGCGCGTGCCGGGGCTGAGCTTGTGCCAGCGGCCATCGTCGAAGGCCTGCTTGGCCGAGGCCACGGCGACGTCCACGTCGGTGCTGTTGCACGCGGTGATTTGCGCCAGAACTTCACCGGTGGCCGGGTTGGTGGTGGTGAAGGTGTTGCCCGACACCGAGGTGTAGGGCGCGCCGTTGATAAAGGACGTGGTGGGGAACTGGATGTCCTGGGCGATGGCCGCGTATTCGGCGGCGCTGAGCAGATGGGTCATCATGCACCTCCGACGATTTGTGCGACGTCACGCTTGAGGTTTTGGATGACGGTTTCCAGTGCCTGCTTCTCGTCTTCGAACAGCGGTTGCAGCGGTGCACGCACGCTGCCGGTGCGCAGGCCGTTGAAGGCGCAACCGGCCTTGATCGCCTGGACGAATTTGCCGCCTTCGAGGAAGTCCATCAGCGGCATGAAGGCGCTCATAATCTTGCGGCCTTTATCGAAGTCTTTTTCGATCACGCAGGCTTCGTACAGGGCGATGTGTTCGCGCGGCACGAAGTTGGAACCGGCACACACCCAGCTGCGCGCACCCCAGGCGAAGAATTCCAAGGCCTGGTCATCCCAGCCGCAGGACAGCGCGATGTGCGGGTACTGAGTTGCAAGGCGGTGGACCTGGGCCATATCGCCCGAGCTTTCCTTGATCGCCACGACGTTTTTCGAGGCGCTGACGGCCTTGAAGTAGTCATCGCCCATGCTCACGCTCATGCGGCCCGGGTAGTTGTAAAGCATGATCGGCAGGCCGGCGGCCTGGTCCACGGCCAGGGCGTGGATGGCGTTTTCCTGTTCGGTGGGCAGCGCGTACGGCGGCGAACCAACGAGGATCGCGTCGGCCTTGATGGCGCGGGCAGCCTTGGCGTATTCCACCGAATCTTCGGTACGAATGGCGCCAGTACCGACGATCAGCGCGACACGGTTGCCGATGACTTCCTTGGCGTGGGCCGCCAGGTCGATGCGCTCTTGCGCGGTGTGCGCGTAGTACTCGCCGGTAGAGCCGCCGATGATGATGCCGTGCACCTTGGATTCGATCAGGTATTCGAGCACGTCAGCGAAGGCTGCGTTGTCGATCTGGCCGGTGGCGGTCAATGGGGTGATTGCCGGGGTGTAGATGCCTTCAAATTTCATGGGTGTTTCTCCAACAGTGAAAGGGCTGTGTTTTTTGCTCAGCTGCTCAAGGCCGCTGCGTCCCGCAAGTTCAACGAGCGTGTTTCCGGGGCCATGGCCCAGGCGGCGGCCAGGCCGATAAAGGTCACGCCGGCGGCGACGTACATGGTGTTGCCGATGCCAATCGAGGTCAGCGACAACGGCACCAGGTAGGTGCCCACGGCGGCGCCAACCCGCGACAACGAGGTGCCGATGCCGACGGCAAAGGCGCGGATTTCGGTGGGGAACAATTCATTCGGGTACACCAGTTGCAGCACCTGGGCGCCGCCGATAAACACGGCGTAGGCGCCGAACAGGCACAACACCAGCAGTTCATGGCTGTTGGAGAACGCTGCCAGCAGCAACAGCGCCAGGCCCGACCAGAGGAAGCTGTGGATCAACATGCTGCGCCGGCCGATGGTGTTGATAAGCCGGGTGGCGAGGATGCAGCCGACCACAAACAGCAGCGTGATGAACATCGAGCCGTAGGAGGCCCACTCGCCTTTCAGGTTGAGGGCTTGCAAGACTTTGGGGGCAAAGGCGTAGACGGCGAACACGGGGATGATCGAGCACGACCAGAACACCGAGACAAAGAACAGGCGCTGGCCGTAACCCGAGCGCAGCAGGTCGCGGAAGGTCATCTTGCGTTCGTCCGGCTGCTCCGGCAGGTCGCGCAGCGAATAGTGCGGGCCGTAGACACGCTTGATGACCTGTTCGGCCTCGGCGTCGCGGCCTTTGCTGAGCAACCAGCGCGCCGATTCCGGGGTGCCCAGGCGCAGCACGAACAGCACCAGGCCGATCACCGCCGCACTGGCCAGCGCATAGCGCCAGGCATCGTCGGCGCCGGTGTTGAGGATGGCGTTGCCGACCACATAGGCAAACGCGGCACCGGCAAACCACAGGATGGTCAGCGCGGCGAGCCGTGGCCCGCGTTGTTTCTTCGGCAGGAACTCCACCAACAAGGAAGTGGCCACCGGGTATTCAATGCCCACGGCCAGGCCGATGATGAAACGCAGGGCAAACAAGAGCCACGCCGATTCAACCCAGAACTGCGCCAGGGAACACACAATAAATAACGATGGGCCAATGAAATAGACTTTCTTGCGCCCCAGCTTATCGGTCAACCAACCGCCGATAAAACCGCCAAAGAACACGCCAATCAAGGCCGATGCGGCAATCAAACCCTGCCAGAACTCGGTCAGTTGCAAGGCATCGGTGATCTGCAACATGGCAATGCCGATAATGCTTAAAACATAACCATCAACAAATGAACCCCCACCCGAACGGGCCGTAAGTACACGGTGAAAGTTATTAAGAGGTACATCCTCAACTGAGGCATTCGGACTTGTCATTATTATCTCCTACTTCGCTTCGTTCATTCGCCGGGGTACAACGCACACTTGAAATCCAGGCGAATGAAAGCCGTCTCAATCAGAAACCGCAGTCGCTAAAAACGCCTGCTGTTGTCCAATCAATAGATTAAGTTCGGTATTACGTGTTGATGATGGTGCGAATCAGCTTTCCTGGCCGGCGCGGCTTTGTCCCCATAACAAGTTCATGTTTACACCCGCTGATAACAGCGGCTCCGGTGGGTTTCTGCTGGGGCCCGGGGACGTCAACAGGAAGTCCACCAGGTGATTGCTTTTGCCCGCCAGCCACTCGGCCAGCAAGGTGCCGGTGACGGTGCCGCGAGTCACGCCCAGGCCGTTGCAGCACAGGGCGCCGTAGACGTTTTTGGCCAGCTCGCCGAAGTGCGCCATGTGGTTGCGCGACAGGCTGAGGGAGCCGCCCCAGGTGTAGTCGAAGGTGACGTCGCGGTGCAGCGGGAAGCGCCGGTCGAAGGATTCTTTGTGGCGTTTCACAAAGCGTTGCAGGTATTTGGGGTTGCTGCGCCCGTCGGCGTTGTAGCTGAAGCTGTTGCGCACCAGCAGACGATTGTCGACGGTGCGGCGCAGGGTGGTGCCGAACGGGTCGGCGGGGATCACGCCCCAGAACGGGTCGCCGCCCAGGCGCGCCTGTTCTTCTTCGCTCAGTGGCCGGGTCAGGCTGGCGTAGGTGAAGATCGGCAGCATGCGGCTTTTGAGGAAGCCGAAGCTCATGGCGAAGGCGTTGTTGGTGAGCAGCAGTTTGTCGGCGATGATACGGCCGTGTTTGTGGATCAGTACGGTTTTTTCGCCGTACTCGACGGCGGTGATCGGGGTGTTTTCGTAGAGGGTGACGTTGGCGGGCAAGGTGTCTGCCAGGCCTTTGACCAGCGCCGCCGGTTGCACCAGCGCGGTGCCCGGGGTGAACAGTGCCTTGCGATAGAAATCGGTGCCGATACGGCTGGGCAAGTCAGCGGCGTCGATCACCTGGTAGGCCTGGCCGAGCTTGTCGAGGCCACGGCGGTAGGCGTCCAGCACGGCAATGCCACGGTCTTCGATGGCGGCCTGGTACTTGCCGCAATCGCGCCACTGGCAGTCGATGCTGTGCTGCTCGACCAGCGCGCGCAGCATGGATTGCCCGGCGAGGTTGAGTTCCATGCTGATCCTGGCGGTGGCGATGTCGCCGATATAGTCTTCGGCGCCGATGTCGTGGGGCAAGTCGATGGCAAAGCCTGCGTTGCGCCCGGAGGCGCCGTAGCCGACTTCCTGGGCTTCGATCAACACGATCTCGTCATCCGGGAAATTCAGCGCCAGTTGGCGCGCCGCCGCAAGGCCGGTGAACCCCGCGCCAACCACGGCCCAGCGCGCGGCGCTGATACCGCTATGACGCGGCCGCGCCACGCGCGGCGGGCTCAGGTGGAACCAGCCACAGGTTGAATCGTCTGCCGGGGTGTTTCTGATGAGTGCCATTATTCGCGACCTGGGTTCTTTTATAGTTGTTAGAGCTAACAGCTACCCGTCTGCATCGCGTCACTTCGGCCTGCATCACAAGGTCAAAGCGTAAGCGCTACATCCAGGCCTTCGGGCGCCGCGTACTCGGACATCCGCCGACGGGACAGTTCGAGGTGGGCCTTCACGATTTCCCCGGCCAAGACCGGATCGTGGTGTTCGATTGCGCGGATCATGTCGTCATGCTGCTGGGCGGCCACTTCCAGGTCTTCCTGCATGTCCACCGTGGTCGGGTGGCGGTAGAAGATCTTGCCCAGACGGGCGTGGTCGATCAGCAAGCGCTGCAAGCTCGGCATCAGGTAGGCGTTGTGGGCCATCTTGCCGATCTGCAGGTGGAACTCGTCGTTGTACAACACCCGGTTCTCCACATCCTTTTCCTCGATGGCGGTGCGGAACAGCGCCTGGATGCGCTTCAACTCCACCACTTCGGCCGGGGTTGCGTGGGAACAGGCCAGTTGCGTCGTCGCGATGTAAATCAGCGGCGCCGCGAGGAAAAAACTGCGCAGCGACTGGTAACTCATCGCCGATACCCGCGCGGCGCGGTTAGCTTCCAGGTCGATGTACCCTTCCGCCGCCATTTGCCGCATCAGTTCCCGCACCGGTGGGCGCGACAAACCGAACTCATCACACAGCGCCAACTCGTCCACCACGGCACCCGGTGCCAGTTCCATGCTGAGGATGCGGCGGCGCAGCGCCTCACCCAATACCGCCTTGCGGTCAATGCTGGGCTCGACCGGAGCCGGCGTAGTGAGTTCTTTGGTAGCCATGGTGAAACCTTCCTAAGTAGTAAGTGCACACGGTCTACTACCTGTATTCGCACTATAAAACAACAATATTCTAATTGTCTACAATTAATATACACAGCAAAAACATCGTCGATAGCCCTGTGCCTGTGGGCTTTACCGGCTATTTGACGAGGCGAATTTCCTTGGACGGACGATGCCCGAAATAAGCGCTGTAGCACTTGCTGAAATGGCTGGGCGAGACAAACCCACAGGCCACCGAGACCTCGACGATGGTCAGCGAGGTGTGCTGCAACAAACGTCGCGCCTCTGTAATCCGCAGATCCATGTAATAGCGCTGCGGCGAGGTGCCCAGTTGCTCCTTGAACAGCCGCTCGATCTGCCGTCGCGAGCGGCCGGCATACAGGCACAGGTCTTCCATTTGCAGCGGCTCTTCGAGGTTCACGTCCATCAGGTTGATGACCTCACGCAACGGTCCGCTGACCGAGACGCTCAACAGCGGCTTGACCCGCCGAAAACGCGAGGCTTCGAACGCGAGGATGTCCTCGATGCCATCGGTGAGGGTCTTGCCGTGCAGGCTGCGGATCCACTCCAGCGCCATATAAAAGGCGCCAGTCGGACTCGACGCCGTGAGGCGATTGCGATCCACCACATAGGCTTCACTGGTGACATGACTGAGCCGCGCAATCTCCGCCAGCGCCGGGCGGTGCTCGGGGTGAATCGCGCAGCGATAGCCCTCCAGCACCCCGGCCCGGCCGAGAAACCAGGCACCGTTCCAGATGCCCGCCAAGGCAACGCCCTGCTCCGCCGCTGCGCCCAACAACAGGCTCAGCTCATCGTTGTAGCGCAGCGGCGTGCGGTAACCACCGCAGATCACCAGCACGTCAAGTTGCAGCACCGCATCCAGGTTCAGGCGCGCATCGGGCCGGATCACCAGGCCCAGGTCGCTGACCACTTCATCAAACGCCAGGCCAAAGGTTTGCGTGGCAAACGACTCGGGCCGGATCAGGTTGGCGGTGACGATCGTGTCCAGCGCCTGGGTAAAGGCCGGCAGCGAAAAATGCTCCAGCAGCAAAAACCCGGCGCGCGCCCGGCGCACCTCCTGGCCGGGGTGATCGTTGAGATAACGCAGGTTCTTGCACTGCATGACATCGCTGAATTGGCGTCGCGCTACCACGTCACGTCCGCCGTGCCTGGCGCTGCAAGGCGCCGCGTGACAAGCGATCGAGCAACAGCGCCACCGCGACAATCGCCAGCCCGGCACGCAGGCCCAGGCCCATTTCCATGCGGGTCAGGCCGCGCGTCACTTCGGCGCCCAGGCCACCGGCGCCGACCAAGCCCGCCAGCACCACCATCGCCAGCGACAGCAGGATGCATTGGTTCAGCCCCACCAGCAGCGTCGGAGCGGCCGTAGGCAATTCGATCTTGAACAGGATGTGCCGCGGTGAAGCGCCCATGGCCTGGCCCAACTCCAGCAAGTCCTTGGGCAGTTGCTTGAACGCCAGGGTGGTCAGGCGCAGCATCGGCGGGATGCCATAAACAATGGTGGCGATAATCGCCGGCACGCGGCCCAGGCTGAACAGCATCACCGCCGGGATCAGGTACACCCACGGCGGCACGGTTTGCATGATGTTGAGGATCGGCAACAGCGTCGCATCCACGCGCTTGACCCGCGCCGCCAGGATGCCCAGCGGGAACGCCACGCTGACCGAGATCAACACCGCCACCGAGACCAGTGCGATGGTCTGCATCGACGCCACCCACAGCCCGGCAAACAAGCAGAACGCCAACATCAGCCCGGCAAACACCGCGACGCGCCAGTTGGCCAGTACCCACGCCAACAGCACCACGATGGCAATCAGCACATAGGCGTGGGGCGCGAGCAGCGTGGTCTCGATAGCGCCGAGGGTGGCTTCGATGATCTTGCTAATCAACACGAACACACCGTGCAGGTTGGCATTCAGCCAATCAATGGCCGGCGCCAGGAAGGCACCGGGGGAGAAACGAAAGTCCGTCAGGTTCATTGGCTGGCTCCGGTGCGCGATTCAGCGGCGCTTTGGGCAAGGCGGTCGAGGATCATCGTGAGGATGACGATGGCCAGCGCGGCGTTGATCGACTTGGCAATGTCCAGGGTGCGCACCGCGCCGTAGATGGCTTCACCCAGCCCGCCGGAACCGACGATCCCGGCGATCACCACCATGCCGAACGCCATCATCAGGCTTTGGTTCACCCCCGCCATAATGCTCGGCATGGCGAACGGCAAGCGGATCTTGAAGAACATCTGCAGGCCGGTGACGCCGCTGGCATCGCCCAGTTCGACGAACTCCTTGGGCGTCATGCGGATGCCCAGCGAGGTAAGGCGCAACGCCGGTGGCACGGCGACAATAAAGGTCGCCAGCAACGCCGTCGCCGGGCCGTAGCCGAGCAAGGCGATGGCCGGCAGCAGGTAGATGTACGGCGGCAGGGTTTGCACCAGGTCCAGGCAAGGGTCGACCACGCGGTCGAACGCCGGCGCCAGCCCGGCCAACACGCCCAACGGCACCGCCACCAGCAGGGCCAGCAACGTCGCTGTGAGCACCAGCGCGAGGGTGCTGACGGTCTCGGGCCACAGGCCGATAAAGCTGCACACCAGCAATGCCAGCGCCGCCAACACGGCAAACCGCAGCCCCACCATGCGCCAGCCCAACAGGCCGATCACCAGGGCGATCACATAGAACGGCGGCGCGGCGAGGCACCACAGCACGCCCTTGAACACGCCGTTCAGCGCGGTGTTGACGGCGTCAAAGAAGAACTCGCCGTTGTCCTGCAACCACATCAGGCCCGCGTCCACGGCAGCGTCGAACTGGGCGGAAAAATCCGGGGTCGTCATGGCGTGGTCTCCAGCACCGGCGCCACGGCGTGGGCGTCGTTGGGAATGCCTTGCACGCCACGCAGCAGATCCTTGGCCGTGATAATGCCGACCACCACGCCGTGCTCGACCACCGCCAGCGGTTCCAGGTCGGCGCCGATGGTCAGGCCGATCAAGGCGTCGATATCGGTGTCGGGCGAGGTCTGCGGCAACCGCGAAAAATCACACCGTGGGAAGGCCTGGCGATACGCCGCGATGGGCGTCATCACCGAGTGGGCCTTGACCAGATGCAAGCGCGAGATGCCCGCGACGAATTCGGCGACATAGTCGTCGGCCGGGTTCAGCACGATGTCTTCGGCGGTGCCGACCTGGATAATCACCCCGTCCTTCATGATGGCGATGCGATCACCGATGCGGATCGCCTCTTCCAGGTCGTGGGTGATAAACACGGCGGACTTGCCCAGCTCTTTGGTGAGCTGGCGGAATTCGTCTTGCAACTGGCGACGGATCAACGGGTCGAGCGCGCTGAACGGCTCGTCCATCAGGATAATCTCCGGGTCGGCGGTCAACGCCCGCGCCAGGCCGACACGCTGTTGCATACCGCCCGAGAGTTCGCTGGGGTAGCGCGCGGCCCAGTCGGTCAGCCCGACCTTGGCCAGCGCCCGTTCCGCCACCTTGTAGCGCTCGGCCTTGCCGACGCCCTGCACTTCCAGGCCGAACGCGGTGTTTTCCAGCACGGTACGGTTGGGCAGCAGCGCCACGCTCTGGAACACCATGCCGATGTTCTTGGCGCGCACGTCGCGCAGTTGCGCGGGCGACAACGCGGACAAGTCCTGGCCCTTGACCAGCACCTTGCCGGCGCTGGGGGTGATCAATTTGTTGAGCAAGCGGATCAGGGTCGATTTGCCGCTGCCGGACAACCCCATGATGCAAAAAATCTCACCACGGCGAACCTGCAGGCTCACATCCGCCACCCCGACCACGCAGCTGAAATCCTGCAAGACCTGGGTTTTGCCAAGACCCTTGTGGACGACCGCGTCCATCGCCGCCTTGGCATTCTGACCAAAGATTTTCCAGACCGACTGGCAATCCACAAGCACTTCGTTGGTGTCTATTTTGACCGTTGTCATTGCTAAGCCTATTGAACCAGTCGGGCTGGTTTTTCTAATGGATCAGAACGCGTTGTCCGTACCTGGCAGTGGCAAACATGCAGCGAAGGTTATTGTTTGATATTGGCCCAGCGCTTCATCAGGTCGGCGTGGTTGTCGGCCCAG
This sequence comes from Pseudomonas sp. 18.1.10, assembly GCF_024655625.1. Taxonomy (NCBI): domain Bacteria; kingdom Pseudomonadati; phylum Pseudomonadota; class Gammaproteobacteria; order Pseudomonadales; family Pseudomonadaceae; genus Pseudomonas; species Pseudomonas sp. 18.1.10. Next base: position 37,649 of record NZ_JANLGL010000022.1, on the reverse strand, counting down.
GCGGTGACGGCCTGGTCCATGGTCTGGCCATCCTTGACCGCACCGTTGATCGCGGTGATGTCGGCCAGGGGCACGTACACGCTGGCGATGACTTCACGGGCATGGGGGTTTTCGGCGGCGAAGCCTTTGTGGCCGATCCAGTAGTAGGCTTGTGGCGGGGCGAAGGAGCCCTTTGGATCCTTGAGGAACTTGAGGTCGAACTTCTGCGCCATCCACGACGGTTCCCAGATGGTCACGGCGACCCACTCTTTACGGTCAACGGCGGACTTGAGGGCAGCGGTCATCGCGGCGGTACTGCCTTCGAGCAGTTGCAGCTTGAAGCCGTAGTCCTTCACCGCTTTGTTGGCATCGCTCATCAAGCCCGAACCCGGCTCGATGCCGATGATCTTGCCGCTGAACTTGTCGGCGTTGTCGTTGAGTTGTTCCAGCGAGTCGATATCGACGTACTTCGGCACGGCGATGGCCTGGTACAGGCCGTAGGAAACCGGCGAGAGTTTTTCCAGGCGATTCTTGTTCTTGTTCCAGTAATCCTGGGTGGCGTAGTCGGTCTGCGACGCCAGGACTTGCACATCGCCCTTGGTCAACGCCGCGTACGCAATGCCGACCTCGGAGAACTCGACCACCTTGACGGTGTAGCCGGCGTTTTCCAGGACCTTCCTGGTAATGCCGGTAATGGGCGTCAGGTCTTCCCAGGACATGGTGCCGACAGTGATGGTTTTTTCTTCGGCCTGCACCGGAAGTGTCACCAGCCCCACTAACGCAACCGCACAAACGGTTTTCCAAAATGTCTTCATGGCATGCCTCGATCTACGTTGTAGTTATAGTTTCAAACCTCCAGGGATGGAGGTCGATGTGATGGGACAACAAGGAAATTCGGCACCGCAAAGGCGGCTGGGTGAAGCCAGACTGGCATGGGCAAAAGGGTCGGTCAATAGGATGTATTTTCTCTGTATACATATAGAATTCAGACAAAACACAATTGATATTATATTTTTTCTTTTAAATTCAAATGCTTAACCATAGGCGTTAAAAAACCGACAGGTCGCTCCCAGGAAAGTCGTGGGTCGTTTTTGGGATGCTGTCTTGCCGGTAAAAGTGGCTGAAAACGCCGCGCCGGTTAACTGATCGTTCCCACGCTCCGCGTGGGAACGATCATCCCAGGCAAAAAAAAGCCACTCGTACGAGTGGCGGTTTTTGCAGCTGACAGGTCAATCGTGACCCGCACCGGCCTTGAAACTCGACGGGTTGATCCCGAACTGCTTGCGAAACGCCGTCGCAAAATGGCTGGCATTCGCATAGCCAAGGTCCGACGCCACCCGCATCACCGACGCCTCACCTTCCATCAAGCGACTGCGCGCCTGGGTCATACGCGCTTGCTGGAACACGCCATAGACGCTGTTGGCAAACAGCTGGCGAAAGCCCCGCGTCAACTTCGGCTGGCTCATCCCGGCCTCACGCGCCAACGCTGGCAGGCTGGGCGCCTTGCCCAGGTCCGCGAGCAAATACTCGCGGGCGCGCAGCAGGCGTTGGCGGTCGAGGGGGCTGAGGCGGCAGGTGCAGGAGAGGTTGCGCCGGGCTTGCAGGAACAGGCTCACCAACGTGACGCTCTGGCCGTACAGCCACAGGCTGCTGCGCGGCTGGGACAGGTCCATGGCGTTGCACAGCAGGTGCGCGGTGGCGCTCATTTCGCCGCTGCGGTAGCCGTCGAGGAAGCAATGGTCACAGGCCAGCGCACTGCCCAGGGTCGGATCGATCTCCACGTCCCATTGGGCCAGCAACTGCGGGTTTATCATCACCGTGATGTTGTCGATCTCACCCTGCTGGTGATACAGGCCCTCGCGGCTGCGACCGAAGCTGATGCTGCCGGCGCCTTCGTTGATCGCATGGCGTGTGTGCCGGCGGCCGTCGTGAAAGCTGCAATGGGCCTTGCCCTTGAGACGGTGGGTGAAGCTGAAGTGGATGCGTTCGCTGTCGTCCTGCAACGGCAGCTCCACCGCCTGGGCAAACGTGCTTTGCCAGCGCACGAGGTCCAGCCCGCCGTGCAAAGTCACGCGGCTGACACGGCAGTGGTTGCCGGGGCCGAATTCGCCGCGATAGCCGTTGGCAATGATCTGCGAGACCGGCGTGGGCGCCTGAACAGCTGACATCGTTGAATCTCCCTGCTGACCGGATACGGCTCGAATCAGACCACATCGGGGTAGAGTCGCGCAATTGATAATCACTAGCATCTTGGCCGTTATCGCGACCCTCAAAATCCCTCAGCCAAGGCCCCATCATGTCGACTCGCCGACTCACGCAAAGTAGTTACACTATAACAATAGCCATCAGTTTGGCACTCTGTCATTACGCCTACGCCGATGCGCTGCAACTACCCGCCTCTACCGTCACCGCCCGCATGACCCAGGAAGACCCCAAGGAAGTGCCCATCAGCCTCAGCGTGGTCAGCGGCGAACAGTTGCGCGTGCAACGCCTGGACACCCTGGAAAGCGCCCTGCGCAACACTTCCGGGGTCAGCGTCAACTCGTCCGGTGGGCCGAATGACTTCAACGTGCTGATCCGTGGCGTGGGTTCGCTGTACCAGATGTCGATGGATGACAGCTCCGTCGCGTTCAACATCGATGGCGTGCCGGTGTCGTCGCGCAGCCTGGGGTTCGAGACGCTGGATGTGGAGCGCATCGAAGTGCTCAAGGGCCCGCAAGGCACGCTGTCCGGGGCCATCGGCCAGGCCGGAGCGGTGAACATCACCACCCGCCAGCCGACCCGCGAACTGCAAGGTTATGTGCGCGGCGAAGTCGGCCAGCAAGGCCAGTTCCTCAGCGAAGGCGCCATCGGCGGCCCGATCAGTGACCAACTCAGCGGGCGCCTGGCCGTGCGCAGCGCGGGCTACGACAGCTGGATCGACAACGACCAGAACAACCACCCCCTGACCAAGCCGCGTAACGAAGCCTTCCGTGGCAGCCTGCTGTGGGACGTCAGCGACGATACCCACGTGCTGTTCAGCGCCGAGCGACAAAAGACCAAACGCGCGACCAACTCCCTGGTGCTGCGCCCCTACGGCGGCGACCCGAGCCTGGACCTCAGCCCCGGCCTGTTCGATGACAACGACAAGACCACCGAGCGTTATGCGATCAAGCTCGATCACGATTTCGCCAACAGTCGCCTGACCTCCACCACCGCCACCAGCACCGCCGATTTCGAAGGCCTGATCGCCTACGATAGCAAGCTGATGGGCGCTCTCTACGGCACCCCGAGCGAGTTCTGGGTAGTGGATAAATCCTTCGAGCGCAGCTGGAGCCAGGACGTACACCTCAGCGCCCTGCCCGACGCCAACGTGTTCTGGGTCACCGGCCTCGCCGCCACGCGCAACGAACGCAGCTACGACACCCCGCGCAATACCTACGGCACCTCCGGGGCGAAGTTTCGCGATTTCACCACGACCACCTATGCGGGCTACGGCGAAGCCACCTTCCCGCTGACCGAGCGCCTGAAATTGACCACCGGCTACCGCCATTCCTGGGACCGCAAGACCTATGACGGGCAGTATTTCGCCGGCAGCGATGCGGTCAACGATTCGCGCAGACTCACCGACCACTACGGCACCGGCCGTGCCGCCCTGAGCTACGCCATCAGCCCGCAGACCAATGTCTATGTGCAGTTGGCGCGGGGCTATAAGTCCGGTGGTTTCAATGACTACGCCTCGCAGGTCAGTGACAGCGCACCCTACAAGGCCGCCGTCAGCAAAACCGCCGAGCTGGGCTTCAAGAGCGAGACCGCCGACCGCCGTGGCAGCCTCAATGGTGCGCTGTTCTTCACCCGCGTCCACGACGACCACCTGCTCGGCTACGACGCCGCCACCTTTGCCACCAACGCGTTCAACGCCGACACGCGCACCCGCGGCGCCGAACTCGAAGGCAGTTGGCACTTCGACCACGGCCTGACCCTGGCCGCCAGCGCCACCTACCTCGACGCCAAGATCACCAGCGCGGTGCTGGGCATCCAGGCCGGCGACGTCAACGCCGGCAACCGCACCCCCGACGTGCCGCGCTGGAGCGGTAACGTCAATGCCAGTTGGAAACACCCGTTGGGTAGCGTCGCCAGCCTGGGCGACACCACCCTGAACACCAGCCTCAACTACCACCTGGTGGGCGAACGCGCGGCCGATCCGCAGAACCATTTCAACCTGGACAACTACGAGAAACTCGACCTGCGCGCCGGCCTCGAAAGCCGCTTCGGCGAGGTGTATGCCTTCGCCGACAACCTGCTGAACCAGACCTACGACACCTACGGTTTCTACAGCGACCCGGTGGCCTATGGCGCCCCGGCACAACGCCGCACCCTGGGCGTCGGCTACACCTATCAGTTCTGAACAAACCGGGGAGCCGGCGCGCCGACTCCCCTCGCCTCAAAACGCGTAACTGTAACCCACCCCCGCCGAACGCCCGCGTGCCGGCATCCCCGTCAGCACCGCGTCGGTCGAGTAGGCGCCGTACAGGTCATACCGCGCATCCAGCAGGTTGTCGCCCCACAGGTAGACTTCCGAGCCGCCGCTTTCCAGCCCCAGGTGCAAATCCAGCTTGGCGTAGCCCTTGAGGTCATAGTGATTTTGCGCGTCGGCCGGGCGGTTTTTCTGCACGCGGTAGTTGAGCAAGGTGTTCAGGCGTGGCGCGGGCAGGCCCAGCAGGTTCGGCAAGTCGCGCGTCCAGGCCAGGCTGAAATTGCCACTCCACAGCGGCACATCCGGGACACGGCTGCCCGCGGCCACATCACCACCGGAGACGCCCGGCGCATCCGAAGTCACCACCGCGTTGGTGTAGCTCACCGCACTGCCCAGGGTCAGCTCATCGTTCACATGCCAGGTCGTGGACAGCTCGGCGCCCTTGCTGCGGGTGTCGGCATTCACTGCGCTGACGGCCAGGCTGGTGAAGTCGTAACCGAGCAAATGGTCATCGGCGACACGGGTGATAAACAACGCGCCTTCCACGCTCAGCGCACCGCCGGCACTTTCATGCTTGAAGCCCAGTTCGGCGGCATTCACTTTGGCTGCTTTGTACGGTTCGCTGTCCTTGACCGAGGTGGCGTAATCGTTGAACCCCGCCGACTTGTAGCCGCGCGACAACACGGCATACAGGTTGGTCTGCGTGGTCAGCGCATAGGCCAAGGCCACGCGACCGGTGCTGTAGTGGTCCTGCAGCTGGCGGCTGTCGCCGGTCACCGCGCCGCCACTGGCGTAACTGGCGCCATAGGTCTTGCGGTCCCAACTGTGGCGCAGGCCGGTGGTGAGCTTCCAGCGCTCGGCAAGCGGCACGGTGATTTCGCCGTAAGCCGCGTAGCTGTTGGTAGTGAAATCGCGCTGTTGCCAGGAGCCGTTGGTGAAGTTGTCCGAATCGAAACTGCGCTCGGAGCGCGCCAGGTTCACCCCGCCGACCCAGAACACCTCGGCGTCCGGCAGTGAGCCCAGGCGCAGGTCCTGGCTCCACACCTGCTCGCGGGCCGTGTCTTCGATCAGGTACTCGAACGGCGCACCGTAAAGGGCGCGGGTGATGTTGCGGTCGTAGCCTTTAACCGCATTGAAATCGGTGCGGGTATAGGCGCTGATCGAGGTGAGTCGCGCCTGCGCCAGGTCGTGGTTGAGTTCGAAGGAGTAGCGCGCGTTGGTCTTCTGGTTGCCATCAAATACGCCGGGGGTGTAGTCCAGGCTCGGGCGGTGGCCGAACGGGCGCAGCATTTCCAGCCCGGCGTAATGCTCGGCGCGTTGACGCTCGGCCACCAGCAGGCCGGTGGTGCCGCTGTCGTTGTCCCACAACAGGCTGCCGCGCAGGGCCAGGTCGCGGGGCCGGGTCAACGGGGCGCCGTCTTGCTGGTCATCGACCCAATTGTCAAAGCCCGAGCGGCGCACGGCAATGCGCCCGGCCAAGGCGTCGGTCAATGGCCCGCCCAGCGCGCCCTCGGTCATGAATTGGCCTTGCTGGCCGACTTCGCCGCGCACATAGCCTTGCCCGTCACGGCTCGGCTTGCGCGTGGTGACGTTGATCGCGCCGGCTTCGCTGTTGCGCCCCAGCAACGTGCCCTGGGGGCCCTTGAGCACTTCCACTTGCTGCACATCCAGGGTGGCCATGGCCGCATTGCGCACCGACATCGGCACGCCGTCCACATTCAGCTGCACCGAGCCGTCATCCATGCTCATCTGGTTCAGCGAACCGACGCCACGGATGCGCACGTTGGCATCGTTGGCGCCGCCCCACGAATTAACGTCCACCCCGGTCGTGGCGCGCAACGCGTCTTCGAGGGTGCGCAGGCGCCGGGTTTCCAGGGCCTGGCCGTCGAGCACCGACAGGCCGAACGGGATGTCCTTGGCGCTCTCCTGATGCAGCCGCGCGCTGACCGTCAGCGGCGCCAGTTCGAGGGTCTCGGGGCTGGGCCGGTAGTCGGCGGCAAACGCGCTGCACATCTGGCTGGACAGGGCCAGGGCCAAGGCCTGGGTGAGTACGTTGGCGCGCCAGCCTGGCGGTCGGCGCAGGGGTTTGAGGGTCACTTGGGCAGGCATGTAGAACTCCAGGGATAAGGGTTTCAGGGCATTCATTCCGGTGTTCCCCAGCGCTGACGCGCCTGGGTCACCACTTGATCCGAAGGCGCGCCGAGCAGGCCCTGGATCGAAACGGGCCATCCCTGGCCGGTGCGCACGGCGGCAGTCATTGCCAGCAGTTGATCGGGGCTTTGGCGGGCGACCCAGTCGAGGCTGACCAACGGCGCATAGAACGCGGCCCAGCCCTGCGCACGGGCGCTGGCCAGGGTGCCGACGGGCTCGCCGTCGCTGCCCAAGGCGCGGGTCAAGTCATCGGCCATCAGCGCGACCAAGGCGGCGCGGGCCTGTGGACCGTCCACCTCGCCCACACAGAGCAAGCCCAAGGCCCCGGCCACGCCCTGGCTGAGCCACACATGCCCCGGTTGCTCGCGCAGGTCGCTGGCACTGAGCAGTTGCTGGCGGGCCAACAGTTCAGCGATGTGCGCGCGCCGCGCCCAGCGCCCGACCCCGCTGGGTGCCACGTCCCAGTCAGGTGCCTGGGCCAGCAGCAGGTGCGCGTTGCTCAGGCGACTGGCGCCCATGCCGCTGGGCCATTGGCTCAGTTCGCTGACGACTGGGCTTGCGCCCAGGCGCCGGGCCACGCACGCGCTCATCGCCGTAAGGTCGTCGCGCACTTCGCGGGCGGTGTGCTGGCGGCTGGCATCGGCGAGCACCTGCACGCCGTCGAGGTGTTGGACCGAGGCCAGTGGCGTCAGGCGGTAAGCGAAGTCCAGGGGCTGCTGGCTGTGGCCGCTGAACGAGTGCCCATCAAGGCTGATCGTCCATTGCCAATCCCCCGCCGGAGCTACGGCTTGCGCCGCCACTGCTGCGCCCATCGGCAGCACCGGCAGCGTCGCGGGTAACCCAGCCTCAATGCGTTGCACTGGCGCGCGCAAGGCGCGCTCCGGGTCCAGGCCCAGGCGCGGCAGCACGCGGCGCGCCTCCAGCCACGTGGCCTGGGGGGTCAGCCACAGGCCGTCACCATCGGCGGGCCAACCGCTGGCGCTAACGGTCCATTGCAACGTCACGCTGCACCCTGCCACCGCACACGTACCCAAGGGGATGCGCAGGTGGTCGCTGGCCTGCTCGACGGCGACCGCTTGGCCCATGACGCTGGCGCCGGTCACGTGCAAACCCGCTGGCAGTTCGGCGTCCAGATGGCCGTTGGCGGCGATCACCCGGTCCAGGCGCCACTTCCCTTCCACCTCGCGACGCCCGCTGTCGATCTGCATCTGCACCTGCCCACCGGCAACCTGCCACGCGCCGGCAGCGGCCAGCCAACGTTGTTCCCAGGCGGCACGTTCGGCCAGTTCATCGGCGCTGGAGCGGTAATCGCCCTGCTCCACCAGGTGGCGATGCAACAACACACCGCTGCCGAGCATGGCCAGCACACCCAGCGCCAGCAGCGCCGCAGGCAAACGCCCCCATCCACGGGGCGCGAGCAACGCCGCCAGCGCGACCATCACCGCACACCCGGCCAGTTTCCAGCCCGCCAACGTCGCCAGGTACGGCCACCACGGCGCCCAGCCGGTCAACGCCGACAACGCCACATGGGCCGGGATCGCCATTTCATAGGGCGGGTAACTCACCAACCCCAGCTCATGGTTGAGCACCAGGAAAAACGTCAGCAGCATCGACGTCGCATAAGCCAGGCCGGCGCGGCGGATCAGCGTGTGCACCAGCAGCGTCAGCAGGGCCAATTCCAGCAACGGTGGTGCGAACACCAGCAGTTGATAGGTCAGCACAAAGCCCGGGGCCAGGCTTTGCGGTGCGACCAGCGCAGTCATCAACAGGCTGGCGGCCCCCGGCACCAGTGCCAGCAGCAACGTCGCCACCGCCACGCACAGCACCCGCCCGAAGAGGCGCACCCACGCCGGGGCCGGCGTGGCATGCAGCATCGCGCCCAGGCCTTCAACATCATCGCGTCGGCACACCAATCCCACCAACGCCGCCAATACAAACGCGAGCACCAGGAACAGCGCGCTGGACAGCAACGGCAAGCTCAAGTCCGCCCTCGGCACCATCGGCCCACGGGCGTGCCACACCCCATGGACAAAACCGCTGAGCACGCCCATCACCATCAGCAGCGCCAGGGCCAGCCACCACACCTTGCGGGCGAAGATTTGGCGTGACTGCCAACGGGCTTCGTACCACAACGCCCGAGGCCAATGGCTGCGCAACACGGGGCCGGGCGCACCGACACTCTCGGTCAATCGCATCGGCGGCTCTGCCAGTACTGCACCGGAACGTCGGCCCATCAGGCCCTCGCGCGTGGTGCGGGCCAATACCCAGGCCAACAGCACCAATGGCAGCGCACACCACAGGCTGCGGTTGAGCCAGAAGCCTGGGGTCAGGGCCAGCAGGGCCTGGGATTTCTGCGCCGCCGTCCAGGTTTCCACCTGGGCCTGGGCAAAGGTAAACAACGACGGATCGAGGCTGGCCGCCAACAACGGGTTGATCTGCCCGCCCTTGAGCACCACCACCGCAAACATCCACAGCAGCATCAGCACACTGGCCAACGCAAACGGCGCCGCCAACCCGCGACTGCGCAACGCCAGCAGGAAATACAGCGCGCCAATGCCGGTGCTTACCGGCAACAGCAAGGCCACCCAGGCGAACCCCAGCGCCGACCATGCGGGCGCGCCGATGCTCGCCGCTGGCACCCAACCCAGCCAGGCAAGGATCGGGCTCAGTAAAAAGCCCACCACCAGGGAGCTGGCAAGCAACCCGCCGACCATTGCCGCGCCGATAAAGCGTCCCCACAACAGCGCCGGCAGCGACACCGGCAACGCCAGCAGCACCTCTTCCAACTGCGCCTTGCGGTCGCGCAGGGCCGGCTGGGCAAACACCCAGGCCCAGGCAAAAAACAGGAAGAACATGCAGCCGCAGGACATCAGGTAGATCAGGCTCGGGGCGTTGCGCGGGATGTCGCTGGCGCCCATTTTCTGCACATAGTCGGCGTTGGTCAGGGACATCAGCAAGTAACCGGCCAAGCCGAGGAACACCAGCAAGGGAATCCCGCCGCGCAGCCCGGCACGCAGTTCTACCCAGGCTTCTCGGCGGATCAAGGCGAAGTGGTTCATGCGTCGGGCGCCTCGCCGGCCTGGGCCAAGGCCAGGTAATAGATATCTTCCAGGCGCGGTGCGTGGGGCGTAAAACGCGGGTCAAGGGGCCGTTCGCCGTGCACGATCACCCGACTGCCTTGCGGGCTGGCCGCCACATGCAACGCGGCCGGCAAGGGTTCGCCACGGCCAAACGGTGCTTGCCACAGGCGCCCCTGCTCGGCCGCCAGCAGGTCCGCGGGGCGCCCTTCGACGATGATCCGCCCAGCGGCCAGGACGGCCAGGCGACTGCACAGGTTCTCGACGTCTTCGACGATATGGGTCGACAGCAGCACAATCGACTCGGCGGCGACGTCCGCCAGCACTCGGTGAAAACGGTTGCGTTCCGCCGGGTCGAGGCCCGCCGTCGGCTCATCGACGATCAACAAACGCGGCGCGCCCACCAGTGCCATGGCAATGCCGAAGCGGCGCAGCATGCCGCCCGAATACGTAGCCAGCGCACGGTGTGCGGCGTCTTGCAGGTTGACCTTGCCCAGCAAGCCTTCAATTTCCTCGCGGCGTTGCCGGGCATCGGTGCGCCCCTTGAGCCAGGCGAAGCGGTCGAGCAGGTCACGCGCGCTCACGCCGGGATAAGCGCCCAGTTGCTGCGGCAGATAACCGAGGCGCTGGCGCAGGTGATCGGCGTCAGCCAGTACGTCCACGCCATCCAGATGAATACTGCCGGCGTCCGCCGGTTGCAGCGTCGCCAAGGTGCGCATCAGGCTGCTTTTGCCGGCGCCATTGGGGCCCAGCAAGCCATACATGCCGGGGCCCACGCTCAGGTCCACGCCGCGCAGCGCTTGGACGCCGTTGTTGTAGCGCTTGCGCAGGCCGCGCACTTGCAAACCTGAATCGACTGACATCTGCAACTCCAAAGGCACCGGTTAGGGGAAATACCTGCCCGCGAAACAGGCAGCCTGGAACGGTAGCCAGGGCCACCGGTGGGCCTCTACCCGATTCAAGTCATTTTCCAACCGTATCGCGCCGCTGGTGGGGTTGGGATGTCGAATGCGGGGCGAATTGGACTCGATGCGGGTAGCCGTCAAATCTGCAGTGACTAGCATCGTTTGCCCCGCAGAAGACCTACGGAACACCGATGACAACTGCCCTGGACACCTTGAAACGCCCGGTCAACCCGCTGATTCGCCTGGGTGTGCTGTTTGCCGCCATTGGTGCGCTGGTCAACCTGGTGCCCTTCATCGGCCTGACCGAATTGGCCCGGCTGCTCCTGGCCGGCAACGCCGCGCGTCACACCTTGTGGTCATGGGCCGCGCTGGTGGTGATCGCCCTGAGCCTGGGCTGGATGGCCAACGGCGCGGCGCTGTGGCTCACCCACGTGGCCGACCATCGCCTGCAAGCCGGCTTGCGCGACGCCATGGTGCGCAAACTCGGGCGCGTGCCCCTCGGCTGGTACAGCGACACCACGTCCGGCGCGGTGCGCAAAGTAGTGCAGGATGACCTCGAAGACCTGCACCACCTCGTCGCCCATCACGCCGTGGAACTCACCGCCGCAGTCGTCACGCCCCTCGCCGGGCTGGCGTGGCTGGCCAGCCTCAACGGCAACCTGGTGGTGCTGGCGGTGCTGACCCTGCCGGTCTATGCGCTGGCCTACGCCCTGATGATGCGCGGCTTCGGCAGCAAGATGCAGCTGCTGGACCAGAGCATGACCCGGGTCAGCGCGGCGATTGTCGAGTTCGTCCACGGGATTGCGGTGGTCAAGGCCTTCGGGCGCGGCGGCCAAGCCCATCGCAGTTATCAGCAGGCAGTCAACCAGTTCAGCCAGCAGTACGCCGGTTGGGTGCGCCCGTTGCTGCGCCTTGAGGCGTTGTCGTCGATGGCCCTGAGCGTGCCGCTGATTCTGCTGGCCAGCCTGGGCGTAGGCAGCCTGCTGTTGGCGCGGGGCTGGGTCACGCCGCTGGAGTTGTTCGCCGAAACCCTGGTGGCGGTGGTGATCCCGCAATCGTTGTTGGTAATCAACCAGAGCCTGACCGCGCAACGCACCGCCCTGGCGGCTGCGGCACGCATCGAAGCCCTGTTGAACATCGACGAACTGCCAAGCCCAACGGCCTGCCAATCGCCCGAGGACGGCGCCATTACCTTCGACAACGTGCAGTTTGGTTATGACCCCGCCCACTTGATCCTCGACGGCATCACGCTGCATTGCCCGGCGGGCACGGTCACCGCGCTGGTGGGGGCGTCGGGCGCAGGCAAGTCGACCCTGGCCAAGTTGGTGCCGCGCTTTCACGACGTCAACGCTGGCCGCGTATTGGTCGGGGGTGTCGATGTGCGTGAGATCGACCCGCACCAGCTGTATCGGCACGTCGGCTTTGTGCTGCAAGACGCGCAACTGGTGCACGGCAGCGTGGCCGACAACCTGCGCCTGGGCCGCCCGCAGGCCAGTGACGAGGATGTGCAGGCAGCCGCACGCGCGGCGCAGATCCACGGGCGTATCGAGGCGCTGCCCCGTGGCTATCAGTCGGTGATTGGCGAGGACGCGATATTCTCCGGCGGCGAAGCCCAGCGACTGTCCATCGCCCGCACGCTGCTGGCCGATACGCCGGTGCTGATCCTCGACGAAGCCACCTCCCACGCCGATCCAGCCTCCGAAGCGCTGATCCAGGACGCGCTGTCGGCGCTGGCCAGAGGGCGCACGGTGCTGGTGATCGCCCATCGCCTGGCAAGTATTCGTGGGGTCGATCAAATCGTCGTCCTCGATCACGGCCGCGTGGTGGAGTGCGGCCGTCACCTTGACCTGCTGCACGCCGATGGCGCCTACGCCCGCTTGTGGCGCGCCACCCACCCCGACCTGGAGATGTCCTTGTGATCCGCAGCCTGCTCACCCTGTTGGGCCCGGCCCATGCCGCGCGCCTCTACCGTTACCTCGCCTGGCTGGTGGCCAGCGCCGTGCTGCAAGGCCTGGCTGTCGCGTTGTTGGTGCCGATCCTGCGCGCGCTGTTCGCCGGCGACCTGGCGACGGCACTCGCCTGGCTGTGTGCCCTGGCGGCCATGGTGGTGCTGACGTGCATCGCCCACTACCAGCAGGCGATGCGCGGTTTTGCCCTGGCACTGCTGGTGCTGACGACCCTGCATAAGCGCCTGGGCCAACACCTGATGCGCCTGCCCCTGGGCTGGTTCAACGCGGAAAAGGTCGGGCGCCTGTCGCGCAGCGCCACCAGCGGTACGTTGATGGTCACCGGGTTGTTTGCCCATTACCTGGGGCCGGTGGTGTGCGGCGTGGTGGTGCCGGCCACGGTTGCCCTGACGCTGTTTGTGTTCGACTGGCGCCTGGGCCTGACCGCCGTGCTCTGTGCACCGCTGATCTATGCTACCCATCACGGGTCGGCCAACGCCATTGCGGCCAATGACCAGCGCGTCGAAGCCGCCGCAACACTGGCCGGCAACCGCGTGGTCGAGTTCGCCCGCTACCAGCCGGTGCTGCGCGCCTTTGGCCAGGCGCGGGACGGCTATGCACCGTTGCACGCGGCCAACCTGGCGCAAAAAAACGCTGGCGGCTCGATGCTGGCGCAGACCTTTCCCAAATTGCTCGCCGGTGGCCTGACGGTGCAACTGGCCTTCGCCCTGCTGGTCGGCGTCGGCATCGCCCTGGCGGCAACCGATGCAATCGACGCCATCCAACTGGTCGCACTGCTGGCCCTGGCCGCGCGCTTCGTCGGCCCCCTGGCCGAAGCTGCCGCACGCAGTGGCCTGCTGCGCATGGCCGGCAACGACCTCGATCAACTGGTGAGTATCCTGCGCGAACCCGGCCTGCCGGAACCGGCAAGCAGCCAGCCCCTGACGGCGCCCGGCAGCCTCGCGTTTGAACGCGTGAGCTTTGCCTATCCCAGTGGCCCCTCGGTGCTCAAGGACCTGAGTTTCAACGTTCCGGCCCATTCCATGACTGCCATCGTCGGCGCCTCGGGTTCGGGTAAAACCACCATCACCCGCCTGCTGATGCGCTTCTTCGATGCCAGCCAGGGCCAGGTCAAGGTGGGTGGCGTGGATGTGCGTGCACTCACCAACTCGCAGCTGATGGCGCAGTTGTCGCTGGTGATGCAGGACGTGTACCTGTTCGACGACAGTCTGGAAGCCAACATCCGCGTCGGCAACCCCGACGCCAACGCGCAGCAGGTAGCCGAAGCGGCGCGCCTGGCCGGGGTCGATGAAATCATCGCGCGCCTGCCCCAAGGCTGGCACACCCCCGTGGGCGAAGGCGGCGCCAGCCTCTCCGGCGGCGAGCGCCAGCGCGTGTCCCTGGCCAGGGCCCTGCTCAAGCGTGCGCCTATCCTGTTGCTGGACGAAGCCACCGCAGCCCTCGACCCGCAAAACGACGCTTACGTGCAAGCTGCTCTGCGCACGCTGATGCACAGCGCCACGGTGCTGGTGATTGCCCATCGCCTGCCGACCATCATGGCGGCCGACCAGATTCTGGTGCTGGACGAAGGGAGTTTGGTGGAGTGCGGCACCCATGCGCAGTTGCTGGGGCAGAACGGACGGTATGCGGGGTTCTGGAAGGAGCGTCAGCGAGCGGGGGGATGGCGGCTGGAACGAGCGGCGCAAGGCGCTGACCGTGGGTAAACCGCTCAACGCATGGTCAAACCACCGTCCACCGCAAATTGGCTGCCAGTCACGTATGACGCATCATCGGACAGCAAAAACAACGCAACTGCCGCAGCTTCGGCCGCAGTACCGACGCGTCGAAGGGGTAATTAGGTGTTCCCGGCTATATCACACCTGCAAGAGCGGACGCAGAGCGTCAAGGGATGCATTCCCACGCAGAGCGAGGGAACGATCAAGACAGTTGCTCCCACATGTCCAACATTTCCCACCGTTTGATGACTTACCGGCACATCAGTTGCCCACCGCAACGCGTTTGCCCTCCCCCCACAATCGCCTAGAAATAGTGAACGTACAGCCCGCTCAAGCCTCAGAACTGTACCCAGTGCGCTCACTCAATTCATCAACGTGGAGAGCTCCATGCGACCAAAAACATCTTTTATCTTTGACCTGGATGGAACACTGACTGACAGCGTGTACCAGAACGTGGCGGCATGGAAAGAAGCGCTCGATTCCGAACATATTCCATTGGCCATGTGGCGCATTCATAGAAAGATCGGCATGAGCGGAGGGTTGATGTTGAAAACCTTATCGCGCGAGACGGGCGTGACGATTACTGAAGAGCAAGGAAAGACGCTAAGTAAAAAGCATGCCGCTGCCTATGAAGCGCTCAAAGGGCAGATACGTGCACTGCCAGGTTCAGTCGAGCTACTCAAGACGCTTACCCACGAAAATATACAGTGGTGTATCGCAACCAGTGGGGGCCTCCCCACCGCCACGATTAATCTGGAGGCGCTTGGCTTAAATATAAATGACATTAATATTGTCACGCGTGACGACGTTAAATATGGCAAACCCGACCCGGATCTGTTCCTTGCCGCAGCGCAAAAGCTCGATGTCCCCATTGAGGACTGCGTCGTCGTTGGCGATGCTATATGGGACATGCTTGCAGCCAGGCGCTGCAAAGCGACAGGCGTGGGCTTGCTCTCTGGTGGCTACGATATCAGCGAGCTAGAAAGGGCGGGCGCTCTGAGGGTGTATGAGGACCCGCAAGACCTATTACTGCATTTGGAGGAAATAGCCTCCCGACCTTGATTTCCGACAGTCACGACCATGGCGGGCCACTTTACTCAATCAATCAAATCCAAAAGTTACCCGACTCCGACACTGGAGCCAGGACCCATGGGCGACTCGACTTCGATGTTCGCATTAGGAAGCACAAGGGAAGCCAGGTACTCGCCAAACCCGCCATGACATTTGTAGTCCCGGCGTGCACTGGTGATCACAGGGTTGGTGGCTGTCCAGATAATGCGTGCGCCAATCCTTTCGAGGTCTGCCACCAGTTGCACATCTTCATGTGCGACTAAATGCTGGAATCCACCGGCATTCAGATAAGCCTGCGCACTCAGCCCAAGATTGGCCCCATGGATATGGCGATGGTTCTCGATGAACTGGTACAGCGCGAGGTACCTGCTACGAGCTACCCCGCCATATCCACTCCAGCTGTCGACCTCAACCGTGCCGCACACTGCGTCGGCGCCAAACTCAATCTGGCGCGCGAGCCAGTCAGGCGGCACAACGGTATCCGCATCAGTGAATGCGAGCCATCGTGCACCTGCCTCAAGTAATTGCTCAGCCCCCACGGCTCTTGCTTTACCCACGTTTCGAAAGCAGACATCTACCGGAACAACGCCCTTTGCTGACACCACCGCGCCCGTATTGTCCGAGCAGTGATCCAACACGACCCGTATCTCGACCGTTTCATCTTTGAGAGAAGGATGCTCAGCGGCGACCAGCACGGAGTCCAGGCATTCGCCGATAAGCCTTTCTTCGTTATGGGCAGGTATCACGACCCCTATCATTGGCGTTCCCTCAACATGGCAGATGTGTCTTCAGCAATCGACACTGCGCACATGCAGAAGGTTTAAAGTATCGGAAATCAGCAATCAATTGAGAGGAGCCGGCTGAGGTAAAACTGCTGACACGCGCCATTTTTCTTCAACTTCGTTTCCCGTTAGCAGATAGATGGAACTCCAGGCGCCCGCGATGGCCGACATCTAGGAGGCGACACGTTGATTGCCTAGGCACAAGGTGGCTCAGATGCCCGATTTGAATGGCAAAGTTCATTACGCAGTGGCAATGATTGCGCGCGATGGCGAACCTCTTCTGATTCATAAAGGCCTGCCTGGGGCCAACGACGACACTCAGTCTCGATACCTCGAAGCGGCTGATCGATACAACCGCAAGCGGCATTTCGCTGCGACCTCAGTGCCGGCGGATAACGCAACAAAGCGCAAGCCCGTCAGGAACAAAACCGTTGAACCGGCTGCGCTGCAGTTTTGCATACAAAAACATGACGCAACTCGCCTGCATTACGACTTCCGACTTGAGCTTGATGGCACCCTCAAAAGCTGGGCAGTGCCCAAGGGGCCGTCGCTCGACCCCAAATCCAAACGCCTGGCCGTGCATGTCGAAGACCACCCTCTCGACTATGCAACATTTGAAGGGACGATACCGGAGGGTCATTACGGCGCCGGCGACGTCATTGTGTGGGATCGTGGTATCTGGAAACCCCTATCTGATCCCGCCGAGGCCTACGCTCAAGGTCGCCTGACATTCGAGTTGCAGGGCGAGAAACTGGGCGGCCTATGGAGCTTGGTCAAGACGCATATTCCTGGAAAGCAGGAGCAGTGGCTTCTGATCAAGCATCAGGATGAGTTCGCTCGATCAGAAAGCGATTACGACGTGGTGAAAGCACAATCTCACAGCGTACTGAGCGAGCGCACTATCGTGAAAAAGAAGCGCTGAGGAAAAATGACTGTGCCACGAGCTGAATCGCTACAGTAGTGCTACATCACTGGCCACTTAAAATAATAATTCAGGGGTAATCATGTCACCTTTTGATATGCAACGAATGCTGCTGGATGAATTCCCACTCTCATTTTTGCTGGAAGTTGGCTTTCGAGCCACCTTTGCTTTTTTAGCGGTTTTTCTTTTTCTGAAATCCAGTGGCAGACGAGGCATTCGACAACTGTCGCTGTTTGAACTTGTTGTGATTCTAACGCTGGGTTCAGCTGCGGGAGACGTAACGTTCTATCATGACGTACCGCTTTTACCGGTCACGGTCGTCTTTCTGACTCTTTTGCTGATTTACCGCCTGATTGTCATGGCGACGACAAAGAGCAGGAAATTTGAAGCCTGGATCGACGGTTTGCCGGTTACCGTTATCAGCCATGGCATGTTCGAAATGAAGGCATTCGATACGTTCAATATGTCAAATAGCGAATTGTTAATGGAACTTAGGCAGCAAGGTGTTGAACACCTGGGACAAGTGAGATTAGGTATCGTCGAAACTGATGGAGATCTCAGTCTTTACTTTCATGACGAGAAAGATCTCTGCCCTGGGCTATCGGTCCTTCCTAAAGAGCATCGGCCTGAATTTCAGAAAGTTCCCGCCTCTGCACTCTACTGCTGCGTGAAGTGCGGTTTCGCGCAATCTATCGATAAGGAGCAGGAAGCCCGCTGTTTACGCTGCAGTCATAACATCTGGTCAACGCCGTTGAGCAATCACCGCTCCAGGTAAGGTTTTCACATGAGAAGCGCACATGACGGGCGGTGCTCGCCCCCTCGCCCAAAGGGAAACTACCTAATAACCGTTATTTCACCGAAACCGCTTTTGTCAGATTCTGCTGCATATAAGCGAGAAAACGACGTTGAAACAGCATCGTATGCTCATGCGCTGCCTGCTCCGCCTCGTCGGCGTTACGCGCTGCGATCGCTTCCACGATGACATCGTGGTCGCGCCCCAGTCGCGTGGTGGTGCTGGCCGTGCTGACAATGTAGTCAAAATGCAGGTGCAGGAGCCGCTGGCCTTCGCCCAACAGTTTCTCGTAGTAACTGATGAAATACGGATTCTTGCCCGCCTCGGCGATGGCGATGTGGAACGCCTTGTTCGTCTCGGACATGGCCTGGAAGTCGCCCGAGGTCACGGCTTCGAGGTAGGCCGCGTCCGCCGCACGTATGCGCTTGAGGTCTTCTTCGTCGTGCTGCGTCGCCGCCAGACGGGTCACGGCGCGCTGGATCAGGTCAAGCGCCGAGACGTAGTTTGGGAAATCCTCGATCTCAAACGGCGTAACCAGCGTGGTTCGGTTGGGCAGGATCGTCACCAAACCCTCGCTGATCAGCCGAGCCAATGCATCCCTGACCGGCGAGCGGGACAGTCCGAATTGCGCGGCGAGCGACACCTCGTCCAGCGGCGACCCTGGTTTGAGCTTGAGCGTGAGGATCTGTTTGCGCAGTTCCTCGTAGATATATCGGCCACCATGGCGCTTGGTACTGGTCTCAGGGGTGTCGTTGCTCATTGGGTCACTCTCAGGGTTCTTACCGGTCGTTTGACCGCACGCAAGATTAACACCGGCGCAGGTTCAGTTAAAAACCTTCGCCCCAGGTGTCGCTCAACATAAACCCGGCCGCCAGTGGATCATCCGGATCGACACCGATCTGGTGCATGCCGTACACCCAGGCCCGCCCGGTGATGCGCGGCAAAACGGCGACGCGATCGCCGACTTCGGTCAACCCCAGTAGCTCCACCTGGAACTCGCCACCAATGGTCGAACGGGAGATCAATTGATCGCCCGGAGCGACTTGCCCACGGGCACTCAACGTCGCCAGGTTGGCCGAGCTGCCGGTGCCGCAGGGCGAGCGGTCGACACGGCCGGGGGGCAAGGTGGTGCAGGTCTGCCAAGTGGAAGCGTCGATCCGGTTGCGAAACATCACATACGCCACCTCGTTCAGGCTCTCGATCAGCGGATGCTGCACGCTGACCTGATCGTTGATAATCGTCCGCAGACGCACACCTGCATCCGCCAGCGCACGGGCATTGCCGGGCGCGATGCTCAAGCCGACTTGCTCCACATCGATCAGGGCGTAGTAGACCCCGCCAAAAGCAATGTCCACATGGATGGCGCCGAAATCCTCGGTCTGTATGCGCACGTCCAGATGCTCGACAAACGCCGGCACCATATCCAGCGAAACGCTCACGCAGCGCCCATCCGCACACTGCGCACGGGCGGTGACCAAGCCCGCCGGCGTATCAAGCACGACCGTGGTGACCGGCTCCTCCATCGCCAGGGTGCCAAGCTCCAGCAGCGCCGTGACCACGCAGATGCAATTACTGCCCGACATCGGATGCGCCTTGTCGGCCTGCAACACGATGAAGCCCGCCTGGGCCTCTGGCCGCGTAGGCGGCAGCAACAGATTGACCGACATCTGCAGGCAGCCACGGGGTTCGAGTACCACCAGCCGACGCAGGCTATCGTCGACCTCGTTGATGTAGTTCATCTTGTCGAGCATGGTCTTGCCGGGGATGTCGAGGACGCCCCCGGTGATGACTTTGCCGACTTCGCCTTCGCAATGCACATCGACCATTTGCAGCGTTTTCTTCCAGCGCATGGCGCTCTCCCTTACTTGATATACCAGCCCCACGGCTGGTCGCTGTCGTAGCGGGTGATCTGTTTGGTTTCAAGGTAGTTATTCAGGCCCCACTCCCCCAACTCCCGGCCGATACCGCTTTGTTTGTAGCCGCCCCACGGCGCTTCGGTAAAGGTTGGTTGGGAGCAATTGACCCAGACGATGCCGGCGCGCAGACGACGTGCCACGCGTTCCGCTCGCACCACATCCTTGGACATCACTGCCGCCGCCAGGCCAAAGCGCGAATCGTTGGCGCTCTTCAGCGCTTCGGCTTCATCGTCGAATGGGCGCACGCAGACCACCGGGCCAAAGATCTCTTCCTTCCAGATCCAGCTGTTGACCGGCACATCGGCGAAAATCGCCGGGGTCAGGAAATAACCGGTATTGCAATCCGTAGGCCGCGTGCCACCGTACAGCAGTGTGGCGCCCTCCTCCTGGCCACGCGCGACGGCTTGCAGAATCTTGTCGTATTGCGTGCGGTTGACCAGAGGCCCGAGTAACACACCCGCCTTCATGCCGTGGCCGATGCTGAGTTTGCGCATCTCTTCTACCAGGCGTTTCAACAGCGGCTCATACAGCCCGCGCTGGACCAGCACGCGTGAGGTGGCGGAGCACACCTCGCCCTGGTTCCAGAAGATCCCGAACATGATCCACTCGACAGCGGCTTCGATGTCGCTGTCGTCGAAAATGATGAAGGGGGATTTGCCGCCTAATTCCAGGCTGATGTTTTTGATGTCGCGGGCGGCCGCCTGCATGATTTTCGCGCCGGTCGGCACGCTGCCGGTGAACGCCAGTTTATCGATGCCCGGATGCTCGCTCAGCGGCGCACCCGCATCAGGTCCCAACCCCGTAACCACGTTCAAAACCCCGGCAGGCAGGCCTGCTTCATGGGCAATATTCGCCAGTTCCAGTGCGGTCAACGGCGTCAGTTCAGACGGTTTAAGCACCATGCAGCAACCTGCGGCCAATGCCGGCGCCACCTTCCAGGCCGCCATCAGCATTGGGAAGTTCCAGGGAATGATCGCCCCGGCCACACCCATCGGCTCCTTGCGTGCGATGCAACTGAAGCGCTCATCGGCAAGCGGTACGGTCTGCTCTTGCCGGGTATCAAGCTGTTCGGCAAGGTCGGCGTAAAAATCAAAGCAGCCAGCCGTGTCGCCGATATCCCATTGGGCTTCGGGGAAGGGCTTGCCGTTGTCCTGCACTTCGAGCGCCGCCAGTGCATCCAGACGCGCGCGGATACCGGCGGCGATGCGACGCAATACAACCGCCCGTTGCGCGCCAGTGGTCTGTGGCCACGGTCCTTCGTCAAAGGCTTTGCGTGCCGCTTTTACGGCCAGGTCGATATCGGCGGCGGTGGCGGCAGCAACGTGCGCCAGCACCGTTTCATTACTCGGGTCGATGGTCGGGAACGTGCCGCCCAACACAGGCTTTACCCAGTGACCGTCGATGTACAGATGCTCGTAGGACTTCATAAAAAACCTCAGGTAAACGCAAAGCGTCGGGCGCTGAATGGCGTCAGGTCTTGTGCAGGTGGGCGTTCGGCGACCAGGTCGGCAATCAGGCGCCCGGTGGTGGCGCCCAGTGTCAGGCCGAGCTGACCGTGGCCAAAGGCGAGGAAGACATTGCTCAGCCGCGCGCTGCGGTCGATCACCGGCTTGGTGTCGGGCAGAAAGGGCCGGTAACCGATGCCGTATTCAACGTCGTCGAGTTGCAATTGCGGAAGAATCTTGCGGGCCTTTTCCAGAATGATGTCGGCCCGCTTGAAATTCGGCTCGGCATCCGGCCCGGAAAACTCGATGGTGCCGCCGATCTGCAAGCCACGGGTCATCGGTGCAAAACAGAAGCCGCCATCGGCATAGATCACCGAGTGACGCACCTCTACCCCCGAATGGGGCAACAGCACCTGGTAGCCGGCGATGCCCGCCAGCGGTACTGAGCCGCCGATCTGCGAAAAAAACTGGCGTGAGCCGGTGCCCGCCGCGATCACCACGTGGTCAGCCGGGTAACGCTCACCGCTGACCAGGGTCACGCCACTGGCGCGGTCAGCATTTTCGTCGATTGCCCGGACCTGCCCACGCACACGCACGCCGCCCTGGTCGATAAAGCTCTGCGTGAGTGCAGCGATAAACCCTTGGGTATCGCTGACCGCACGCCAATCCGGAAACAGCAGGCCGTGGCTGAATTTTCCCGCCAGCGCCGGCTCCAGGTCCGCAATCGCCGCACGGTCCAGCACTTCGGACTTGAAACCCAGGGAGCGCCGCAGCTCCCTATGCGGGCCTTCCTGGGCCAAACCTTGCGGCGTATCAAACACCTCAATAATCGGCCGCTCGCCCATCAGGGTTTTATCAGCGCAACGCTCCAGCAGTGGCGCGTAATCTTCATAGACGTGGTGCGTCAGGGTCGCCATTTCATTGGCGATGTCGACAATGCGCGAATGCCGGGCACAGGCCACAAAGCGCAAAAACCACGGCAGTATCCCGGGCAGCGCGCTGGGACGCAGCGCCAACGGGCCCTTCTGATCCAGCAGCCAGCCCGGGATCTTTTTCAGAATGCCCGGCTTGGACAACGGAATGACCTCACTGACCGCCATCTGCCCGCAGCTCCATTTGGCGGTGCTGTCACCCGGCGCTTGTGGGTCGATCAGCGTTACCCGGTGGCCTTCGCGTTGCAGATACAAGGCACAGCACACCCCGACGATACCGCCGCCGATTACGACAGCCGTTTGGCCGCTGGTGGGCGATTGCGTGTTGATCATAAAGCCCCTCGATTCGCGCAGAACCTGCGTGTATGAATCCGCATCGGCACTGGGCACCGATGCGGGTCGATATCAGCCCTGGAGCTTCTCGAATTCGCGACGGAATTCGGACTTTTCCTCAGGGGTCAGCGGCAGCAACGGCATGCGTGCCACGCCCACATTGAAGCCGGCCAGCTCACAACCATACTTGACCTTCTGGATGAACTTGCCACTTTCCAGGTTATTCATCAGCGGGAACAGCGAGCGTACGATCTGTTGGGCCCCTGCGAGTTGGCCACTGACGTAGTGTTCATAGAACGCCACGATTTGCGGCGCGAGGAAGTTCGCCGGCGCGCAGATCCAGCTGGTCGCGCCCCACAGGAAAAAGTCCAGGGCCTGGTCATCCGAACCGCACGAGAGCTGGATCTTGCCCTTGTAGCGCTCATCAATCTCGATGGCCCGCAGCAGGTTGCCTGCGCTCTCCTTGATGGCGATGACGCGTTCGTGGTCCTTGAGCGCATCCATGACGCTGTAGCCCACCTCCACGTTGGTGCGGATCGGGTAGTTGTACAGCACGATGTTCACATCGGGCACCGCATCGAGAATAGCGTTGTAGTGACCAATCAATTCATCCTGGGTCGGGATGGCGTAGTACGGTGGCGCGATCAGCAAATTGCTGTAGCCGGTGTCCCGCGCCTGTTTGACTTGTTCGATCACTTCGCGGGTACACGAACCATTGGCGCCGGCGATCAGCATGACGCGGCCATTGGCGACTTCGCGCACGGTGGCCATGACCTGGCGGCGCTCTTCATTGGTCAGCGCGTAGTACTCGCCGGTTGAGCCCAGCGGGACCAGGCCGCCAACACCCTGCTTGATCTGGTACTCGACCAGGGAGGCCAGCACGTCGTAGTCGACCGCGCCGTTTTTATCGAATGGGGTAACCAGGGCCGGCATGATGCCGTTGAGTGGTTGCATGAGTGCGTCTCCAGTGTGTGGGTCAGTAGGCGTAGCGTTTGAGCATCCGGGTTTCGACGACCCCGACCAGCCGGGTCAGGGGGAACGCCACCAGGAAATAGATCACCGCCACCGCCGATAAAAACTCCACCGGGCGTGCGGTACTGTTGGAAATGTTTTGCCCGACGAACATCAGGTCAGCGATGCCCACGGATGAAATCAGCGCGCTCTCCTTGAACAGGCTGACGACATTGGAAAGCAGCGGCGGTATGGCCCGCAGCAGTGCCTGCGGGAAGATCACGTAGAGCACCTTGTTCCACTTGGCAACGCCGAGGGCGGTGCAGGCGTCGTGCTGTTCGCTGGGAATGGACTTGAGCGCACCCCGGAAGGTCTCGCTGGTAATGGCGGTCATGTAGAGGGTCAATGCCAGCAACACAGAGACGTAAGGCGGCACATCAAGGCCAAACACCACCGGCAGGCAGAAGAAAATCCAGAACAACTGGATCAACAACGGCGTGCCACGAAACAGCTCGACGTACAGCCCGGTCGGAATGCTGATAAAGCGGTTTTTCGACAGGCGCAGCAGGCTCAGCAAAAAGCCGAAGACACTCCCCAGCAGCGCACAGCTCACGGTGAATGCCAGCGTCAGCGCCAGCCCCTTGGCCAAGACCTGCCAGTAAGAAAACACCACCATAAAATCCAGATGCATGACGATCTCCTCAGCGCGCGAGCGCAGCGTCCTGACGGCGTTCGAGCCACTGCACGCACTGCGCAATGGGCAGGGACAATGCGAAGTAGATCAAGGCGATCAGCGAGTAGGTTTCCAGCGGCCGGTAAGCTTCGGTTGCGATGCTCTTGCCCACGTACATCAGGTCGCCGACAGCCACGATGGCGACCAGCGCACTCTGCTGCAGGATGGAAATGCCATTGGTCATCAGCACCGGCAAGGCCGTGCGCAACGCCTGGGGCAAGACCACGTAGAGCGTGCGCTGCCACGGCCGCAGGCCGAGTGCCACGCAGGCATCCAGATGCTCCCTCGGCACCGCCTGCACACCAGCCCGATACGCTTCGGCATTGAACGCGGTGAGGTTCAGGCCCAGGGCAAGTACCCCCATGGTGATGGGGTCGATAAATACGTTGAACAGCATCGGCACGCAGTAAAAAAACCACACGATCTGCAACAGCGCCGGGGTGCACCGGAAGAACTCGACAAACAGCTGCGCGGGCCAACGGATGAAAAACCAGCGGCTGAGCGTCAGCAGGCACAGGCCAAATCCCAGGACCAAACCGACCACGTTGGAGACCAAGGCCAGCTGCAAGGTGACCTTCAGGCCATCCCACAGCGCGCCCCAATTGCCGGTCAGAAAGTGAAAATCGAATTCATAATTCATGGCGGCGTGCCTCACTCCAGGTGCAGGACTTTTTCCAGGAACTCGCGGGTACGCGGCTCCCTGGGCTTGGTGAAGATCTGCTCCGGCGGGCCCTGCTCGACCACTTTGCCCTGGGCGCAGAACACCACGCGGGTGGCGATGCTGCGGGCAAAATGCATGTCGTGCGTCACGATAATCATGGCCATTTTTTCTTCGGCCAATTGCATCATCACACCTTGCACTTCGGTGACCATTTCCGGGTCGAGGGCCGAAGTCACCTCATCGAATAGCATCAGCTTGGGTTCCAGCATCAAGGCGCGAGCGATCGCCACGCGCTGCTTTTGCCCGCCGGACAGCTGGCTCGGGTACACATTGAGCTTGCTCTCCAGGCCCAGCCGCGCCAGAAACACCCGCGCCTTGTCTGTCGCCTGCGCCTTGGAAAGGCCATGCACTTTCATCGGCGCCAGAATCAGGTTGCCCAGTACCGACAGATGCGGGAACAAGGTGTAGTGCTGGAACACCATGCCCACCTGGGCTTGCAACGTCGCATCCAGCGGTTTGCCGGCGCCACGGCCGCAGCCATTGATGTAGGGCTGGCCCTGGAAGGCGATGGTGCCGCCCTGAATGCTTTCCAGGCCCATCATCACCCGCAGCAACGAACTCTTGCCGCTACCGCTCGGACCAATGATCACCAGCCGGTCATCCGAACGCATGTCGAGGTTCAGGTGGTCCATCACCACCAGGCCTTCACCGTAGGACTTGTAGACATCTCGCAACTGGATGAAATCGCCCTTGGCCGAATCAAGGGTGAGCGAATCCTGTGGCTGGGCAGCCACCAAATAAGGCGCGGTCATAGCACGGTCTCCAGGAGAGCGCTTGTGCCAGCCGCTCTCGGGAAAATCAAAACATCACTGAGGGGTTTTATCGCCGGCGTTGGCGAGCGCAGAAGCCTTGTCCACCAGTGAGGAAATCTCCCCGGTTTCTCGACGTTGCGTGAGGTAGATGTTCAAGACTTGCAGGTCTGAAGGTGCCGCATTGCGTGGCAGGCCGAAGGCGACGCCCTGTTTCGCCAGTGCCGGTACGGGGAGGATTTCCTTGGTCCAATCCGGGTTTGCGATGGCGAAGAGGTGGTTGGTGTCATTGGCGTCGACCAGTATATCGGCGCGCTTGGACATCACTGCCAGACGGGTTTCATCCATGCCCGGCAGGCGCATGATCGTGGCGTTTTTCACCACGCTGGAGATGGCTTTGTCGGCAGCCGTGCCCGACATTACGGCGATGGAAACACCGGGTTTGTCATAGTCGCTGATGGCATTGCCGGCACTGGCAAATTTGGGATTGTCTTTGTTGGTCAACAGCGAGATCTGGTAGTCGGTCGCGGGTACCGAAAAGGTCACCGCCATGGCGCGTTCCGGCGTTTGGTTGAGTGCCATGGCCAGGTCCCACTTACCGCCTTGCAGGCCTGCCACCAGGTTGTCCCAGTTGGTGTCGACGAACTCGACCTTGACCTTCAGCACCTTCTCGCCGAAGTCCCGGCACAGGTCGACAAAGTAGCCGCTGTACTCGCCCGAGCGCGCATCGCGCATCACATAGGGCGCCGCCACAGCCGCCCCGCAACGCAGGACACCGGCCTTCTGGATGCCTTGCCACAACGTGGGATCAGCGGCCTGTGCGGGCGCTTGAACCAGCAGCGCGCCGAGTACAGCGACGCCTGCGAGCAGCTTGCGCAGGGGGGAAGAATGGAGCTGTTTCATGTTGACCTCACCGATATTTAGTTTTTTTTGGGCAGAAAGGTACAAGCGTCGAAGCTGCATACGCTGTCATGTATGCAGCGCTGTATGCAGATTAGATCTGAGCGATTTGATGTGTCAATCGTTCGTAGGATTTTTTATTTTCAGGTGAAGGACGTTTCAGGGATTTGCCCGCGTGCCGCTTCGCGATCCGTCAGAACTGTGCCATTTTGTGCAAAATTGGTGATGGTCAGCCCTATGACACTGCAACAGCTCAACTACTTTCTCGCCGCCATCGAGCACGGCACGTTCTCCAAGGCCGCCGAGAGCCTGCATATTTCCCAGCCGTCGCTGTCGGAGCAGATCCTGCGGCTGGAGGAGCATTTGGGCACGCACGTGTTCATCCGCACCAACCGCCGGCTGATGCTGACCGAGGCCGGCAGGCGGCTGCAGCCGTTTGCGCAAGGCATGGTGACTTCGGCTCGCCAGGGGTATGAAGCCGTGCAGGCGGTGCGCGAACTGTCTGGTGGGGTCGCGAGTTTCGGAACCTTCGGCACCGCGCATCACTACTTCCTCACCGACTTGATCGAAGAGTTCCGCACCCTGCACCCGGATATGCGCATCAAGATCGTTGGCTACAACTCCTCGGAGATCGCCGAACTGGTCAGCCAGGGGGAGATTGAAGCGGGGCTGGTGATGCTGCCCATCAAGCAGCAAAACCTGACGGTGAGCGAGCCCGTGTGGTCAGCCCAAGTCGGGTATATCAGTGCTGACCCCGAACGCCTCAAGGGGCCGAAAACCATCAATGACCTGGCGGTGGCGCCGCTGATTCTTACCGAGGCGCGCTGGCGCTCAGCCGACCCGATCCGCCGCCTGCTGGCGCAACTGGCAGCCAAAGGTGGCGAAGTGTTGGACCCGATCATTGAGGTGGAACACCAGATCACCGGCTTCGAATTGGCTGCGCGCGGCTTGGGCGATGTGATCGCGACCCGGCCGATCCTGCACCACCTGGGCTTCAATGATCGCCTGGGCTGGGCGCCCATCACCCCAGCGATTTTCGAAGTATTTGGCTTCATCCATCGCCACGACACGCCCATCTCGCCGCCCACCCGCGTGCTGCTCAACCTGATGCGCACGCACTTGAGTCGCATCCAGAGCCGCTACGCGCACCTGGAGTCGTTTTAGCTATAGGCGATGCCTATAGGACGCACATGACTTGCCCCATTCATCCGCTTGGTCCTTGACCGGATACTCATTCCACGGACGCCAACAATAGGCGCTTCCAACGTTTGAGTAATGGGGAGTCATAATGTCCAATCAACCACGCTACTGCATTATCGGTGCCGGCGCCGCTGGCCTTGCGGCCTTGAAGACCATGACCGACGCCGGTTTCCAGGTGGACTGTTTCGAAAAGTCCGGGCACATCGGCGGCCACTGGAACACCGACTACGATGCGCTGCACCTGATCACGCCCAAGAGCAGTTCGTTTTTCGATGGGTTCCCCATGCCCGCCGATTACCCGGTGTACCCAAGCCGCGATCAGATCAAGACCTACATGAATGCGTACACCGACCAGTTCGGCCTGCGCGAAAAGATCACCTTCAACACCGCTGTCAGCAGCATCAAGCCGCTGGGCGACAACGGCGAAGCCGGCTGGGATGTGACCCTGGCCGATGGCACCAGCAAGCGCTATGCCGGGGTGCTGGTCGCGAACGGGCATTTGTGGGACTGCAAAGTGCCGGAAGTCGGCAAGCGCTTTACCGGTGTGTCGATCCACTCCGGTGAATACCGCAACGTGCAGCAGATCAAAGGCAAGGTGCTGGTGGTCGGCTTCGGCAACTCCGGGTGCGACCTGGCAGTGGATGCCGCCCAGGCGCGCCTGGACACCACCATCGCCATCCGCCGGGGCCAGTTGTTCCAGCCCAAGACTGTGTTCGGCCTGCCTCGCGGCGAGCTGCCGTTGCTCGGCCAACTGGCGCCGGAACAACAAAACATGATCATGAACATGCTGATCATGGCCAGTGTCGGCACCCACAAGAACTACCCCGGCCTGCCCGCACCGGAAACCTATGACCTGGACGCCCAGCCGCCGGTGGTCAACACCCTGCTGCTGTATTGGATTCAGCACGGCCGCATCAAGGTCGCGCCGGGCATCGAAACCATCGAAGGCAAGACCGTCACGTTCACCGATGGCAGCCAGGCCGATTACGACACCATCCTGTGGGCTACCGGCTTCAATACACGCCTGCCGTTCCTCGACGAAAGCCTGCTGCAATGGCGTGATGGCGCACCACTGCGCACCGCCGCCATGACCCTGCCGACCAACCTTGAAGGCCTGTTCTATATCGGCCTGGGCGCGCCGCGTGGCCCGCAATGGCCGGTGTACTGCGAACAGACCAAGCTGGTGATGCGCTTCCTCAAACTGCGCGCCGCCGGGATGAAAGGCCTCGCCGCCAAGTTCGCCCAGTTGCAAACCGCCGACTCGCGCATCGACATCGTCAAACGGGAATGGCTGGCCAACTACCAGGAAACCCAGAGCCAACTCGACGTCCTCGAACTGGCCCTGCCGACCCCTGCCCCACAACCTCAACTCGCCTGATCGGATACCCAATTATGAGCACTGCACCGAACGCCAGCGTCATCATCACAGGCACCTCTTCCGGCATGGGCCAGGCCGTCGCACAACGCTTTCAGGATGAAGGCTGGCATGTGGTCGCCGTCGATGTGACGCCAAGCAAGCAGCCTGCGAGCGCCCTGTTCTCGCCCGTGGTCGGCGACATCACCCGCGAAGACAGCCTGACCGACGCCATCGACGCGGCCCTCGACGGCAAGGCACCGCTCAAGGCGGTAATCAACGCGGCAGGGATCTTCCCCACCTCGTCCCTGGAAAGCTTCAGCGAAGCGCTGTACCGCAAGATTTTCGATATCAACGTGCTTGGCTCGCTGAACATTGCGCGGATCGGCAGCCGCCATCTCAAGGCCGCAGGCGGTGGCGCGATTGTATTCTTCGCCTCGGTGGATGCGTTTACCGTGTCCAAGAACCAGTTGCTGTACAGCGCTTCGAAGGCCGCCGTGGTGGCGATGACGCGCTCGCTGGCCATTGAGCTGGCGGATGACAACATCGTGGTCAACGCCCTCGCCCCAGGCTGGGTTGACACCGAAGGCACCCGCGCGGGTGGCCGCATTGAAGCGGCGGTGGCGTCGATTCCACTCAAGCGTGCGGCACGGGTTGAAGAGATCGCTGATTGGGTCTGGCAACTGAGCGCCAAACCGGGCTATGTCACCGGTGAATCGCTGTGCATCGCCGGTGGTGTGTTTATGCGCTGATCCGCTGTATCGCAGGCCCCACGCGTTAGACGTGGGCCTGACTCCCTATTGACTGCTGCCTCACTACAATTATTCCAGAGGGCAATATCATGGGCGAAGTTTACGCTTCCTCGATTTCACCTGATTATTCCGCCGAGCGTGCGCCGGCCCAACCTGCTCGCAAACGCCTGACCAAAGCGGTGGTCGGCGTGACGCTGGGCAACATGGTCGAATGGTTCGACTTTGCACTGTACTCCTCCCTTGCCGGGATCATTGGCAAGACGTTTTTCCATGACGATAACCCCACCACGCAATTGCTGGCGATTTACGCCACCTTCGCCGCCGGCTTTCTCATCCGCCCCCTGGGCAGCCTGGTATTCGGGCCGATTGGCGACAAATACGGGCGGCGCACCGCGTTGTCGTTAAGCATCAGCCTGATGGCCATCGCCACGTTCGCCATTGCACTGATCCCCAGCCATGCCAGCATCGGCGTGGCCGCGCCCATCTTGCTGATTCTGATGCGCCTGCTGCAAGGCCTCTCCACCGGTGGCGAATATGGCGGTTCCTGCACTTTTATCGCCGAACACTCGCCCGACAAACGCCGCAGTTTTTTCACCAGTTGGCTGGAGTTCGGCAATATCTCCGGGTTCTTGCTTGGCGGTGCGGTGGTCAGCCTGTTTACCCTCGGTTTGGGTGATGAAGTCATGCAGGACTGGGGCTGGCGCGTGCCCTTCGCAATCGGCGGATTGCTCGGTTTGATCGCGCTGTACCTGCGCCTGGGCCTGGAAGAAACCCCAGTGTTCAAGGAAATCCAGGCCAGCGAAAAACTGCACAAAGCCAACACCCCCAAACAGAGCCTGTTCAGCCTGTTGGTCAATGAGTGGCCAAAGATCCTGCAATGCATGGGCTTGGTGACGGTGTTCAATGTCACCTACTACATCATCCTCGGCTACATCCCCGGCTACCTGGAAAACGTGCTGGGCTACAGCAAATCGTTCGCCATGTCCCTGGGCATGACCGCCACCCTGTTCATGCTGGTGCTGATCCCCGTGTCCGGCCTGCTCGCCGACCGCTTGGGGCGTAATCGCATGATCATCAGTGGCTGCGTGCTGCTGATCGTGATGGCGTTCCCCTGCTTTATGTTGCTGCACACCGGCAACGCGGCGTTCCTGCTCGCGGCCCTGTTGATCCTGACGCTGTCCCAGCTGTTCTTCGAAGGCGCCATGCCGGCGACCATGACGTCGCTGTTCTCCGCCCGCGTACGCTTCAGCGCCCTGGCCCTGAGCTACAACATCGCCGTGTCGCTGTTCGGCGGCACCGCGCCCTTGATCAACACCTGGCTGATTTCTGCCACCGGCAACCAGATGATCCCGGCCTGGTACCTGATTGCCGGCGCCGTGATCGGCCTGGTGTCGATCCTGTTCGTCAAAGATTCCACCGGCCAACCCCTCCCAAAATGAGAACGACCATGACCAGCAAAACCGCACCTCGCCAAAACATCTCCTCCGGCGGCCAGTACGAATCCGTGTTCGGTTATTCCCGCGCCGTGCGCGTCGGCAACCACCTGCATATCTCCGGCACCTGCGCCTCGCCCGACTACGAGCACAGCAATGCCTACGAGCAGGCCCAGGCTATCCTGGTGACCGTGAACAAGGTGCTGGCCGAAGCCGGCATGAGCGCCGCAGACGTGGTTCGCACCGTGGTCTACCTGCGTGACATCAACGATGCAACGCCAGTGGCCAAGGCCCACAGCGAAGTGTTCGACGCCATTCGCCCGGCCAGCAGCCTGATCCAAGTGGATTCGATGCTGCGCCCGTGGCAGAAGGTTGAAATCGAAACCTACGCGATCGTCGCCGAGTAAACCGCTCGGTTAAGCCAAGGGGCCGCGCATCTGTCGCGGCCTTTTTTATGCGCCGCGTTTTTGGCGGAAAGCCTTCGGCGAGATCGCCGCATGGCGTTTGAAAAACCGGGTGAAATACGCCGGGTCGTCAAAGCCCAACTCATCAGCCACCTGGCTGATGGTCAAGGTGGTGTAGATCAGCAAGCGGCGGGCTTCGAGCATCAAGCGGTTATGCAGGATATGCAGCGCACTGCTGCCCGTCAGGCGTTGGCACACCTGATTCAGATAAGTACCGGTAATGCCCAACTCATTGGCCAGGACTTCGATGGCCACGTGTTGCTTAAAGCATTGCTCGACGCGTTTCTGGAAGCGCTGCAAGTGGTGCAGGCCTTTGCTGTCGACACGCGGCGGTGCTCCGCCGCTGCCCGCCAGGCGCCCGATCTGTACCGCCAGCACTTGCACCACGCCTTGCAGCGCAGCATCGCGGCCCATGGCGGAGCCGGTGTACTCGTTATGCAGCAAGCTGAACAAGGCATCGAGCACACCGACCTGGGGATGATCGGCAAGCCGATAGTGCTGGCCCCGGGCAAATGCCTCGCCGGGGGCGATGAGTTCATCGAGAAAGGCCTTCTGGATGGCGACCGAATAACCGTCCGCTCCGGGCTCCAAGTCAAAACCATGGATCGCCATCACCGGCACCACAATCAAGGCTGGCCCGCTCAAGGCATGCCGGGCGGCCTCCAGTTGCACCACCAAAGCACCGCTGCGCAGGTACACAAAGTGCACCAGGTCGGCGTGACGATGATTGGGAATATGCCAGTCCAGACGGCCGCTGCGATCACAGATCAATTCACTGTGCAGCGGCTCTGGCGAGGCCCACGGCAGTATCTCACCGTAGAGTTTGAAGGTCGGCACCGTGCGCTGCAACGCATCGGGCAATGCCCTCATAGCAGGCCCAGGGCCCTGCGTGCCTGGGCGATGGAAACCGCATCGATGCCGGCGAACAGGTTCGCCGTACTCTTCACCACACCGGTGCACTGGGCAATGCCCACCATGGCTTCCAGGTACTTGAGGGCCACGGTGGACGAGTCCACCACCGGCACTTGTGTGCCCGTGACCTGGCGGTAGCCGATGCGCCGCAGCAACGGCCCGTAATAGGCACAGCCCACCAGGATCACGTCCGCACCCTCGGCAATGCACTGCTGCGCCACGGCTTCCAGGCGTGGGATAAAGCTTGTCTGCGGCGAGTGAGTCGCTTCCAGCAATAACTCCAGGTTGGAGAATGGTTTTATCGAACGAACCGGCTGGCGAATACAGCGCTCATTCAGGCCGTACCCGACGATGTCGCGCTCGATGGCCACGGCGGTTTTATCCGACACGGTGATCACCGCAAAGCGCTGGCCCATGGCGAGCGCCGCCAACATCGATTGTTCGCCCACCGAAGCCACCGGAATGTCGAGCATTTCCCGCGCCTCCCATAACGGGTCGTTCCAGCAACCGAGAAACACACCGTCGTAGCCATCGGTCTGGGCCTGGATGGCCGCTTCCACCATCAGCACCGAATTCAGGTGTTCGGCGTAGAGCGAACGGGTGAAGCCGCCGCTGTTATCGAGGAAACG
This sequence comes from Pseudomonas sp. 18.1.10, assembly GCF_024655625.1. Classification (NCBI taxonomy): domain Bacteria; kingdom Pseudomonadati; phylum Pseudomonadota; class Gammaproteobacteria; order Pseudomonadales; family Pseudomonadaceae; genus Pseudomonas; species Pseudomonas sp. 18.1.10. The sequence continues at coordinate 4,407 of NZ_JANLGL010000022.1, read as the reverse complement.
GAAGTCCAGTTGCACACCCGGCGCCACGGCCGCGCCCACACTCTGGTGAATGGTGTTCCACAACGATTCAAGGGCCGCATTGCGGCCCGTGGGGTGTATCCAGCAGAGTTTCATCGCGCGTCTTCCTGTAGACAAAAAAAACCGGCAGCCCTGGCCGCCGGTCAATGAGGAAACAGCTTCAAGGCATCGGTTTACCGGTGCGGTCTTCGGTCTTCAGAATCGCGATCAGCCCCACCACAGCGGCGCCGATCAGGTAGTAAGCCGGGATCATGGTGTTGCCGGTCTGGCCGATCAGCCAGGTATTGACCAACGGCGCAGTGCCGCCGAACAACGACACCGACAGGTTGTAGCTCAGGGCCAAGGCACTGAAACGCACCGGTGCCTTGAACAGCGACACCAGCGTGGCGCCCATCGCGCCTTCAAACAGTAATTGCGCAACCAGCAGACCGAGCACCGCGACATACACCAGCACCACGTTGTGGGTTTGCAACATCGTGAAGGCAGGGATCGAAAATACGATCAGCAGGATGCAACCCAGCGCGATCAAGCGCTTGCGCCCTACCCGATCAGCCAGCAAACCGGAGAACGGCACCAACAACAGCATGCTCAAGGTGCCGACCATCCCCAGCACGCTGCCGAAGCTGGCGGAGTAGCCCAGTTCGTTCGTCAGGTAGCCGGGGATGTAGCCCAACACTACGTAGTAACAAACGTTGTAGATCGCCACCAGGCCCATGCTCTTGACCAGGTTGGGCCACTCATCCACCAGCATCGACAGCAGGCTGCGTTTGTTGGCCACCTGTTTGCGTTCGTTCTCTTGCAGCTCTTTGAAGATCGGGGTTTCTTCAAGGTTCAGGCGCAGGTACAGGGCGATCATGCCGAGCAGGCCACCGATCACAAACGGCACGCGCCAGCCCCAGGCACGCATGGTTTCTTCACCAAGGGCGAGCATCAGGGCGCTGACCACCACGCCGCCGAGCAGGAAGCCGGAAAGGATGCCGACCTCCAGCCAACTGGTGAGGAAACTGCGACTTTTATCCGGCGCGTGTTCGGCGATGAAAATCACCGAACCGCCGTACTCGCCCCCGGTCGACAAGCCCTGGAGCATGCGCATCGCCACCAACAGAATGGGGGCCGCTATACCGATGCTTTCGTAAGAAGGAATCAACGCAATGCAGAAGGTTGCCACCGCCATCAGCGCGATGCTCAGCGTGAGCGCCGTACGGCGCCCATAGCGGTCGCCAATAGGCCCGAAGACCAGGCTGCCCAACGGCCGCATCAGGAACCCGGCGGCGAAGGTCGCGTAGATGGCGATCAGTTGTGTCGTACGGCTTTCGCTGTGAAAGAAGATGTCGCCGATCAACACCGCCATCGACGAATACAGCGCGAAGTCAAACCACTCCACCATATTGCCCAGCGTCACGCCGAGCACGGCTTTACTCAAGGGTTTGCGGGTGGACTTGGCTGTCTGTTGCGCATGGGGGTCATTACCCGCCTGCCCGTCGATCAGGCCGGGGGCTGCTGTCGATGTACCGTTCATGGTGCACGCCTCTGAAATTATTGTAGTTCGTGGCAGAGTGGTGGACGGGTCGATCACTCAGGGTTGGACACGGCAGGATCGAGTCTTGGCTGCAATCTTCTGCGAGGTGTCCGGCCCATGGGTACGCAGTGATCAGGAGCCCGTGGCGCATTGTTGCGCCCTTTTTGCGAGCGGATGAACAGGGCGAATCCAGTGGACCCTATAGGGAACCCCTATACCTGACGGTGCAGTCAGCCTGCCCGTCTTTGGGCGCGAAAACCGTCTATCTCGTGGCAGTTCATCGATACAGGGAGGGTGCGGGTTTTTCAGGGGCAGTTAGAAAAAGTGCAATTTTGCGCCGCTTTTTGCCCTTATTTTCACCGGGTGACTCATGAAAACTACAGGCGTCGTTGCGTCCTTTGCGCGATGAATCTCTGGAGATACAACAATGACAACGCCCTCCCCCCTTCATACTGATTGGCTCGGCATCGCTGGCAAGGTCTGTGTCGTCAACGGCGCCGCCAGCGGCATTGGTGCCTCGATTGTCAGCGCGTTGGCCGAAAGCGGCGCCCATGTGGTGCTTCTGGATCGCAACCTGCAGGGGTGTGAACAGTTGCAGCAGTCTTTGAACGACTACCCCGGCCGCAGCTTGAGTATCGCCTGTGATATCGCCGACGAGTTGCAGGTCAAGGCCGCCGCCGAACGTGTCGCCCAGGAGCTTGGCGGCTGTGATGCATTGGTTAACGCCGCTGGCATTCTGCGTGCAGCCAACCTGGCCGAGATCGAACTGGCCGACTGGAATGCCCTGCTGTCGGTCAACCTCAATGGCTACCTGCTCTGCGCCCGTGAGTTCGGGCGCCTGATGCGTGAGTCGGGTGCAGGCAGCATCGTGCACATCAGCTCGATTTCTGCGCAAAACCCACAGCCTTACAGCGGTGCCTATTCGCCGAGCAAGGCTGCTGTGGAGGCCTTGTCCAAGCAACTGGCGGTGGAATGGGGACCGTTTGGCATTCGGAGCAATTGCGTAGCGCCGGGGATGATTCGCACGGCACTGACGGCCGCCTATTACGACCATCCAGGCATCACGCAAGCGCGCGAAGCCTTTACCGCAACGCAGCGTATCGGCACGCCCGAAGACATCGCCAACGCCGTGCTGTTTCTGCTCAGTGAGCGCTCGTCTTATATCAGCGGCACCGAGGTGGATGTGAATGGTGGGCTGTCCTGCATGTTGATGGGCAAGATCCCACGCCCGGGGTTTGCGGCAACCGCAAAGTAACCCCGGTTCATGGATAAAACACCGGCCTGGTATAGGCCGGTTTTTTTACTCCACGGCTTTGACCATGTCTTCAATGACCTTCTTCGCATCACCAAAGACCATCATGGTCTTATCCAGGTAGAACAGCTCGTTATCCAAACCGGCATAACCGCTGGCCATCGAGCGCTTGTTGACGATGATGGTCTTGGCCTTGAACGCTTCGAGGATCGGCATGCCGGCAATTGGCGAGTTCGGATCATTCTTGGCCGCTGGGTTGACCACGTCGTTGGCGCCTAGCACCAGCACCACGTCGGCCTGGCCGAACTCGGAGTTGATGTCTTCCATCTCGAACACCTGGTCGTAAGGCACTTCGGCTTCGGCGAGCAGGACGTTCATGTGGCCGGGCATGCGGCCCGCTACTGGGTGAATCGCGTATTTCACGGTGACGCCGCGGTGCACCAGCTTCTCCGTCAGTTCCTTGAGCGCGTGTTGCGCCCGCGCGACTGCCAGGCCGTAGCCCGGAACGATGATTACGGTGTCGGCGTTGGTCAGCAGGAAGGTCGCATCGTCGGCCGAGCCGGATTTGACCGGGCGGGCTTCTTTGGAACCGGCTGCGGCACCCGCATCCGGCGCATTGCCGAAACCGCCCAGCAGTACATTAAAGAAGGAACGGTTCATCGCCTTGCACATGATGTACGACAGGATCGCGCCGCTGGAGCCCACCAGGGAGCCGGCGATAATCAGCATCGAGTTGTTCAGCGAGAAGCCAATACCCGCCGCTGCCCAGCCGGAGTAGCTGTTGAGCATCGACACCACCACCGGCATGTCGGCGCCGCCGATCGGGATGATGATGAGCACGCCGAGCACGAAGGCCAGGGCCAGCATCAGCGCGAAGGCGGTGAGGTTGCCGGTGAACATAAAGGCGAGGCCCAGGCCAAGCGTCAACAGGCCGAGCACCAGGTTCAATTTATGCTGGCCGCCAAACTGTACCGGTGCGCCCTGGAACAGGCGGAACTTGTACTTGCCCGACAGCTTGCCGAAAGCGATGACCGAACCGGAGAAGGTGATGGCACCGATGGCCGCGCCGAGGAACAGCTCCAGGCGGTTACCAGCCGGGATCGCATCACCGAGGTGTTTGACGATGCCCAGGGACTGCGGCTCGACCACTGCAGCAATCGCAATAAACACCGCTGCGAGACCGATCATGCTGTGCATGAACGCCACCAGCTCCGGCATCTTGGTCATTTCCACGCGCTTGGCCATGATCGAACCGGCGGTGCCGCCGATCAGCAGGCCAACAATTACGTAGCCGATACCCGCTGTGGCCAGCTCAGCCCCAAGCTTATAGATGAGGCCCACGGTGGTCAGCACTGCCAGCGCCATGCCGAGCATGCCGAACAGGTTGCCGCGTCGCGACGTGGTCGGGTGCGACAGGCCTTTAAGGGCCTGGATGAAGCAGATCGACGCGATCAGGTAGAGCGTCGTTACCAGATTCATGCTCATTACTTCTGCACCTCTTCTTTCACAGCTTTGGGTGCTTTCTTCTTGAACATCTCAAGCATCCTACGAGTCACCAGGAAACCGCCGAACACGTTGACTGCTGCCAAGGCCACGGCCAGGGTGCCCATGGTCTTGC
>NZ_JANLGL010000229.1:0-8289 GCF_024655625.1 Pseudomonas sp. 18.1.10 | reverse complement strand
CGGCACCGTCGAGGCGGTCCATGTTGGCTTCGGTGGCGTGGCCGGCGTTGGCGCCTTTGGTGGCTACTTCGCCTTCTTCTTCTTTGTCGAATTCGTCCCAGCTCAGCATGACGTGTCGTCTCCTGCGTGAGGGCTCAAAGGTGCCCGTGTGAAACCGGATGGTTGGGTGTTCACACGGCCCAGAGGCCGCGGTGGATCTTAAGGAATCGTTTCTTGCAACAGCTCGCGCAGGCATTAAACGGAAATTGCGTTACGGGTGCTCTGCTTGAGGCTTGAGGGGCGGAGCGGTAGGTGTTTGCTCCAGCGGGGCCTCAGGTCTGGCTCTTCATCCCTGTGTAAAGGGATATTGCAGGCCCGATTTACCCGCGCATTATAGGGAAAAAAATGGGTTTGTGTTGCGGCGGATGGTCTCGGATCGCAGACAAAAAGCCTGCTATTTGAGCCAGAGTGCTGGTTTATAAGGCTTTGCTGGGGTTGGATTTTTTTGACGGACGGCGGGAGGGATTTTGTAGGGCTGGCGGGGGAGGGCTTTACAGGGGGGTATGGTCGAAATTGCCATCGCAGGCAAGCCAGCTCCCACAAGGGGGATCGCGGTGTTTCGTGGGTGGGTTCTTTGCCGCAAGAACGATTTCTTGCGGCGAATAAGATCAGCTTCAGATCACACTAACTAACTTGTTATCCGTTAGAGCAACCATTACCCATCACATGGTAATTAAGAATATGACGCTGGCCTTGCGAATCTTCATATTCCATCTTCACCGGTACAACTTCGCAGACTTCGGGAATGCTGCTCATGGACAATACTTTCGCCACGTCCAGGTGGGTGCTGTAAGTGTAGTCTTCAACAATCGGCGCGTTGCGGCTAGCTACGTCAGTCGGGGCTTCGTCGGCCAGGGCGGCGGTGGCGCACAAGCTGCTGAGGGCCATAACTACTAGAGCTTTCATTTCTTTATTTACCTTATTCAGGGCGAAAGGGGTCACGGGGCCTTTGTGAGGCCGCGTGTGTAACTTAGGGTTGGTTGTTTCGGATTAACGTTGCCTTCGTGGGGGCTGTTGCGGTGTTAATCACAGTGCCTGTGTTGGCGGAAGTGATTCTAGGCCTGCGGGTTATATTCATATACCCGTGCTTTTGATAAACACTGTTGGCGGTTTTTGTAACAATCCCGTGGTAAAGCTTTTTTCATCTGCGCGCAAAGCGCCACGGGCCGCGGGCCAGAGCCGCCAAAGCAGATAGCAGGGCAAAATGTAGGGGCTTGTTACTACCATCGTCGAATGGTTCTATGGGGCAGCCCCGGCTACAACAGGGCATACAAAAACAACTATTGTCACCGAGGTAAGAAAGATGAGTGCGGCTTCCCTGTACCCCGTTCGCCCCGAAGTAGCAGCCAACACGCTGACCGACGAGGCGACCTACAAGGCCATGTACCAGCAGTCGGTGGTCAACCCCGATGGTTTCTGGCGTGAGCAAGCCAAGCGCCTTGACTGGGTCAAGCCTTTCACCGCGGTGAAACAGACCTCGTTCGACGATCACCATGTCGATATCAAGTGGTTTGCCGATGGCACCCTGAACGTTTCCTACAACTGCCTGGACCGTCACCTCGCCGAACGTGGCGACCAGGCAGCCATCATCTGGGAAGGCGATGACCCTTCCGAAAGCCGCACCATCACCTACCGCGAGCTGCATGAAGAAGTCTGCAAGTTCGCCAACGCCCTGCGCGGCCAGGATGTGCATCGCGGCGACGTGGTGACTATCTATATGCCAATGATCCCCGAAGCCGTGGTCGCCATGCTGGCGTGTACCCGCATCGGTGCGATTCACTCCGTAGTATTTGGCGGTTTCTCGCCGGAGGCCCTGGCCGGTCGCATCATCGACTGTAAGTCGAAGGTGGTGATCACCGCTGACGAAGGCATCCGCGCCGGTAAGAAGATTCCGCTGAAGGCCAACGTCGACGACGCGCTGACCAACCCGGAAACCAGCAGCATCCAGAAAGTCATCGTGTGCAAGCGCACCAATGGCGCGATCAAGTGGAACCAGCATCGCGACATCTGGTACGAAGACCTGATGAAAGTGGCCGGCACCGTGTGCGCGCCTAAAGAGATGGGCGCCGAAGAAGCCCTCTTCATCCTGTATACCTCCGGCTCCACCGGCAAGCCGAAGGGCGTGCAGCACACCACCGGCGGCTACCTGCTTTACGCAGCGCTGACCCACGAGCGTGTGTTCGACTACCGCCCGGGCGAGATCTACTGGTGCACCGCCGACGTCGGCTGGGTCACTGGCCACACCTATATCGTCTACGGCCCGCTGGCCAATGGCGCGACCACGCTGCTGTTCGAAGGCGTGCCGAACTACCCGGACATCACCCGCGTAGGCAAGATCGTCGACAAGCACAAGGTCAATATCCTTTACACCGCCCCGACCGCGATCCGCGCAATGATGGCTTCCGGCACCGCCGCCTGCGAAGGCGTGGACGGCAGCAGCTTGCGCCTGCTGGGTTCGGTGGGTGAGCCGATCAACCCGGAAGCGTGGGACTGGTACTACAAGAACGTCGGCCAATCCCGTTGCCCGATCGTGGACACCTGGTGGCAGACCGAGACCGGCGCCACCCTGATGAGCCCGCTGCCGGGCGCCCATGCGCTCAAGCCGGGTTCGGCGGCGCGGCCGTTCTTTGGCGTGGTGCCAGCACTGGTGGACAACCTGGGCAACATCATCGAAGGCGCTGCCGAGGGCAACCTGGTGATCCTCGATTCGTGGCCGGGCCAGGCGCGCACCCTGTACGGCGATCATGACCGGTTTGTCGATACCTACTTCAAGACCTTCCGTGGCATGTACTTCACCGGTGACGGCGCCCGTCGCGACGAAGACGGCTACTGGTGGATCACCGGGCGTGTGGATGACGTGTTGAACGTGTCCGGCCACCGCATGGGCACCGCCGAGATCGAAAGTGCCATGGTCGCCCACCCGAAAGTCGCCGAAGCGGCGGTGGTCGGTGTGCCGCATGACATCAAGGGCCAGGGCATCTATGTGTATGTCACCCTGAAAAATGGCGAAGAGCCGAACGAAGCGCTGCGCCTGGAGTTGAAAAACTGGGTGCGCAAAGAGATCGGTCCGATTGCTTCGCCGGACGTGATCCAGTGGGCGCCAGGTTTGCCGAAGACCCGTTCGGGGAAAATCATGCGGCGGATCCTGCGCAAGATTGCCACGGCTGAGTACGACGGGTTGGGGGATATCTCCACCTTGGCGGACCCGGGTGTGGTGGCGCATTTGATTGAAACGCACAAAACTATGAATGTTGCGTAAAGCGCAATAGCAAGAAATAGCCCCATTCGGCGTAAGCCGGATGGGGCTTTTTTGTGAGATCTCAAAACCAATAGAGATCAAATGTGGGAGCTGGCTTGCCTGCGATGGCGTTGATTCAGCTGGCAGATGTGTAGTTGACCCACCGCTATCGCAGGCAAGCCAGCTCCCACATGGGAATGCATTTCAAATCAATGCTGGCGGTGCTCTGACAGATCGCCATATTCACGAGGCCAATAAATATCGGTTTCTCTCGTAGGACATTTCTTAATGTTACCGCCAACCCTAAATGTGTAACCCAGCGCCCAAACATGAGGCAATGTGCTACACCCGCGCCCCGAAAAGCCGCGTTTTAGACACCCTCATCAATAAGATTAAACGCCAGACTTGCCGTGCTAGAAGGGTTTGCGAATAATAGGCCCGCAATTTGCAGCGTCTACAGGTTTAATGTCTTTTGTCTCTGCATAAAATCCAGGGGCTGTCAATGTGCTGGAACCGCTTTCTCAGTGCTTCTGTAAATTGTTGTCGCATTGAGGAAATATCGGCTTCTGGCCTGTCGTTAGAATGCCGATCACTCGCTCGTCGTCTCCGATGTTGAATCGGTGTAGGACGCAGCACCGCAATTCGGTTTCCCTTATGTCGCATCGTGGGCCATGGCTCATACTGCTGTTTTGCCCTATACCGATGGAGTCCCAAGATGAAGAAACTCGTGCTGTTGGGCGCCCTGGCGCTGTCCGTGCTGTCCATGCAGGCTTTCGCTGAAGGCAAGCCTCTGAAAATTGGTATCGAAGCGGCTTACCCTCCGTTTGCGTCGAAGGCGCCGGATGGCAGCATCGTGGGTTTTGACTACGACATCGGCAACGCTCTGTGCGAAGAGATGAAGGTCAAGTGCACCTGGGTCGAGCAGGAATTCGACGGCCTGATCCCGGCGCTGAAAGTGCGCAAGATCGACGCGATCCTGTCGTCCATGTCCATCACGGAAGATCGCAAGAAGTCCGTGGACTTCACCGGCCGCTATTACCTCAGCCCAGCGCAACTGGTGATGAAGGAAGGCACCACCGTCAGCGACAGCCTGGATGAGTTGAAGGGTAAGAAAATCGGCGTACAACGCGGTTCGATCCATGATCGCTTCGCCAAGGAAGTTCTGGCTCCTAAAGGCGCCACGGTTGTGCCTTACAGTTCGCAGAACGAAATCTACCTGGACGTGGAAGCCGGTCGCCTCGACGGCACCGTGGCCGACGCCACCCTGCTGCAGGACGGCTTCCTGAAGACGCCAGCCGGTAAAGGCTACGCGTTCGTGGGCCCACAGTTCACCGACGCCAAGTATTTCGGTGATGGCATCGGCATCGCCGTACGCAAAGGCGACAAGGAAAACCTCGACCGCATCAACGCAGCCATTGCCGCGATCCGTGCCAACGGTGAGTACAAAAAAATCCAGGACAAGTACTTCGACTTCGATATCTACGGCGCTGACCCTAAGTAAATCGTCCTAGCTGTCTGTCCGAAATGGCGCAAGCAACAGAATTCCTGCGGTTTGCGCCATTTTTTCATCCCCCTTTTCGAGGACCTGAATCATGTTGAAAGGCTACGGGGCCGTCATCCTCGATGGCGCATGGTTGACGCTTCAGCTCGCCTTGTCGTCCATGGCCTTGGCCATTGTTCTGGGTCTGATCGGGGTCGCGTTACGCCTGTCGCCGGTGCGCTGGTTGGCCTGGCTGGGTGACTTGTACTCCACGGTGATCCGTGGGATTCCTGACCTGGTGCTGATCCTGCTGATTTTCTACGGCGGCCAGGACCTGCTCAACCGCGTCGCGCCGATGCTGGGCTACGACGACTATATTGACTTGAACCCCTTGGCCGCCGGTATCGGCACCCTGGGTTTCATCTTTGGCGCCTACCTCTCGGAAACCTTCCGTGGCGCCTTCATGGCCATTCCCAAGGGCCAGGCCGAGGCCGGCCTTGCGTATGGCATGAGCAGTTTGCAGGTGTTTTTCCGGGTGATGGTGCCGCAGATGATCCGGCTGGCGATCCCTGGGTTCACCAACAACTGGCTGGTACTCACCAAGGCCACCGCGTTGATCTCGGTGGTGGGTTTGCAAGACATGATGTTCAAGGCCAAGCAGGCGGCAGACGCCACCCGCGAACCTTTTACCTTCTTCCTCGCAGTGGCGGCGATGTACCTGGTGATTACCAGCGTGTCGTTGCTGGCCTTGCGTCACCTTGAGAAGCGCTACTCGGTAGGCGTAAGGGCGGCTGATCTATGATCTTCGACTACAACGTCATCTGGGAGGCCATGCCGCTGTACCTTGGCGGCCTGCTGACCACCCTGAAACTGCTGGCCATCTCGCTGTTCTTCGGCCTGCTTGCCGCCTTGCCCCTGGGCTTGATGCGCGTGTCCAAGCAGCCCATCGTCAACGGTGCGGCCTGGCTGTTCACCTATGTGATCCGTGGCACGCCGATGCTGGTGCAACTGTTCTTGATCTACTACGGCCTGGCCCAGTTCGAAGCGGTACGCGAAAGCTTCCTGTGGCCGCTGCTGTCCAGTGCCACGTTCTGTGCGTGCCTGGCGTTTGCGATCAACACCAGCGCCTACACCGCCGAAATCATCGCCGGTAGCCTCAAGGCCACGCCCAATGGCGAGATCGAAGCGGCCAAGGCCATGGGCATGTCGCGCTACAAGCTGTACCGCCGCATCCTGCTGCCGTCGGCCCTGCGCCGCGCGCTGCCGCAGTACAGCAACGAAGTGATCATGATGCTGCAGACCACCAGCCTGGCCTCCATCGTCACCCTGATCGACATCACCGGTGCCGCACGCACGGTGAACGCCCAGTTCTACCTGCCGTTCGAAGCCTACATCACCGCCGGCGTGTTCTACCTGTGCCTGACCTTTATCCTGGTGCGCCTGTTCAAGTTGGCCGAGCGCCGCTGGCTGAGCTACCTGGCTCCACGGAAGCATTGAGATGGAACGTATCGATCATCTGTTGCCCTGGGGCCACCTGGGCTGCGAGCGCCAGCTGAGCGTGTTCCGCTTCGGCAAAGGCGAGCGCAAGGCCTATATCCAGGCCAGCCTGCACGCCGACGAATTGCCCGGCATGCGCGCCGCCTGGGAACTGAAAAAACGCCTTGCCGAGCTTGAGCAACAAGGCGCCCTCAACGGCGTGATCGAGCTGGTGCCGGTGGCCAACCCGATGGGCCTTGGCCAGTTGCTGCAAGGCAGCCACCAGGGGCGTTTCGAGGTGGGCAGCGGCAAGAATTTCAACCGCGATTTTGCGGAGTTGAGCGAACCGGTTGCGGCGCTGCTCGACGGCAAGCTGGGGGATGATCCCCACGCCAACGTGCGCCTGATCCGTCAGGCGATGAGCGCTGCACTGGACGCATTGCCCGCGCCATCCAGCCAGTTGCAAGGCATGCAGCGCATCCTGCTGAGCCATGCCTGCAGCGCCGATGTGGTCCTTGACCTGCACTGCGATGCCGAAGCCGCGCTGCACATGTACGCGCTGCCGCAACACTGGCCGCAGTGGCGTTCGTTGTCGGCGCATCTGAATGTGAAGGTCGGCTTGCTGGCGGAAGACTCCGGCGGCAGCTCGTTCGATGAGGCCTGTTCGCTGCCGTGGTTGCGCTTGTCCCGCGCGTTTCCCGAGGCACAGATCCCGCTGGCGTGCCTGGCGACGACCCTCGAGTTGGGCGGCCAAGCCGATACCGGCCGCGACGAAGCGATCTTTCACGCCGAAGGCATCCTCGCGTTCCTCGCCGAACAAGGCCTTATCAAGGGCGAGTGGCCTGCGCCGCAACACGAAGCCTGCGAAGGCATGCCTTTCGAAGGCACCGAGTTGCTGTTTGCACCCCACGCCGGGGTCATCAGTTACCTGCGTCAAGCCGGGGACTGGGTCGAGGCCGGCGAAGCGATTTTTGAAGTGATTGATCCCCTGGAAGACCGCGTGAGCATTATCTGCGCCGGTACGTCGGGGGTATTGTTTGCCGTTGAACGGCTACGTTATGCCCAAGCGGGTTTCTGGCTGGCCAAGGTGGCGGGGCGCGAAGCGCTGCGTCACGGGCGCTTGCTCAACGACTGACCACCTGTTTTTGTGAGAACCGACCGCATGTACAAACTTGAAGTCCAAGACCTGCATAAACGCTATGGCAGTCATGAAGTGCTCAAAGGCGTGTCCCTGGCCGCCGCGGCCGGTGATGTGATCAGCATCATCGGTTCCAGTGGTTCGGGCAAAAGTACCTTTTTGCGCTGCATCAACCTGCTGGAGCAACCCCACGCCGGCAAGATCCTGCTCAACAACGAAGAGCTGAAACTGGTGGCCAACAAGGACGGCGCCATGAAGGCCGCCGACCCTAAACAGCTGCAACGCATGCGTTCGCGCCTGTCCATGGTGTTCCAGCACTTCAACCTGTGGTCGCACATGACCGCGTTGGAAAACGTGATGGAAGCGCCGGTGCACGTGCTGGGCATGTCGAAAAAAGACGCCCGTGAAAAGGCCGAGCACTACCTGGCGAAAGTCGGCGTAGGCCATCGCAAGGATGCGTTCCCCGGGCATATGTCCGGTGGCGAGCAGCAGCGTGTGGCGATTGCCCGTGCCCTGGCGATGGAACCGGAAGTGATGCTGTTTGACGAACCCACCTCGGCCCTCGACCCGGAACTGGTTGGCGAAGTGCTCAAGGTGATGCAGGACCTGGCCCAGGAAGGCCGCACCATGGTGGTCGTCACCCACGAAATGGGTTTTGCCCGTGAAGTGTCGAACCAGTTGGTGTTTTTGCACAAAGGCATCGTCGAAGAGCGTGGCAACCCGCGAGAAGTGCTGGTGAACCCGCAGTCCGAGCGTTTGCAGCAGTTCTTGTCCGGTAGCTTGAAATAATCAAGGCTGCTTTTGTGCACTGAATTAGTGCATGCTCCACAGTCTTGAGGTCGACCTTAATCCCCTGTGGGAGCGGGCTTGCTCGCGAAAGCGGTACATCAGACATACATGTATCAACTGACACTCCGC
>NZ_JANLGL010000228.1:0-8351 GCF_024655625.1 Pseudomonas sp. 18.1.10 | reverse complement strand
GCGGTGGGTCAGTTAACACATGTGTGACTGATGTACCGCTTTCGCGAGCAAGCCCGCTCCCACAGGGGATTTGCGTCAACCCAACTTATGAGGACAGGTACGAAGAACGCGTCAGCCCCAGACGCAACGCGTCGAGGAACTGGGTCCGCTCCGCGGCACTGATCTTCGCGCTCGCGCACTTGTCACGGTAGTGGGTCATCAACTCCTCCGGCGACAAGTGCACATAGCGCAGCATGTCTTCGATGGTGTCGTGGGTCTCGATCCCGGCGCTGTACACCGAACCGTCTTCACGCTGGTAGATGTTCACCGAGTCGGTGTCACCGAACAAGTTGTGCATGTCACCGAGGATCTCTTGGTAAGCACCCACCAGGAAGATGCCCAGCAAGTAGTCTTCACCTTCATTCAAACCGTGCACCGGCAGGCTGGTCTCGATGGACTGCTCGTCAACGTACTGCTTGATCTTGCCGTCGGAGTCGCAGGTCAGGTCTTGCAGCACGGCGCGGCGTAGCGGCTCTTCGTCGAGGCGGTGCAGCGGCAGGATCGGCAATACCTGGCCGATGGCCCAGGTGTCCGGCAGGCTCTGGAACACCGAGAAGTTGCAGATGTACTTGTCGGCCAGCTTGTCGTTGAGTTCGTCCAGCACCTGGCGGTGCGAGCGCTGGCGGGCTTTCAACGAGTTGTGCAGGCGGCGGCATACGGCGAAGTAGCACTGTTCGGCCAGGGCTTTCTCGGCCAGGGTCAGTTTGCCGTCGGCGTACTGGGTGGCCACGTCGCTCATGTAGTGGGTGGCACGCCAGTAGGTTTCGGTGACCATCTCGATGTCGGTCGGACCCAGCAGGTCCACCAGCCATTGCACGGTTTCCGGCAGGCTTTCCTTGTTCTCGATCACCGGCACGTCGTCGTTGTGTTTCTCGACGTCGGTGACTTGCACCACCAGCATGGCGTGGTGGGCGGTCAGGGAGCGACCGCTTTCGGAGAAGATGTTCGGGTGCGGCAGGCTCTGCGCGTCGCAGAATTCCTTGAGCATGCCCACGACCACGCCGGCGTAGTCGTCCATGTCGTAGTTGATCGAGCTGGCGTTACGCGAGTGGGTACCGTCGTAGTCCACGCCGAGGCCGCCGCCGACGTCGATGTGGTCCACCGGCAGGCCGAGGTTGCGCAGTTCGCCGTAGTAACGAATGGCTTCCTTGAACCCGTGCTGGTAGTCGGCCAGGTTGGCGATCTGCGAGCCCATGTGGAAGTGCAGCAGGCGGATGCCCTGGTCCAGGCCAGCGGCGCGGAAGCGCTCGACCACGGACAGCAGTTGCGCCGCCGACAAGCCGAACTTGGACTTCTCGCCACCGGTGTCTGCCCATTTGCTCGACGCCAGGGACGACAACCGCACGCGCAGGCCAACCTGCGGCTTGACCTTGAGGTTGGCGGCTTCTTCGATCACCAGCTCAACTTCGGACTCTTTCTCGATCACGATGAAGACGTTGTGGCCGAGCTTCTGGCCCATCAGCGCGAGGCGGATGAACTCTCGGTCCTTGTAACCGTTGCAGACAATGGTGCCGCCCTTCGGCGCCAAGGCCAGCACGGCCAGCAGCTCCGGCTTGGAGCCGGCTTCCAGGCCAATGGAAACGTCCTGGGTGGCGATGATGTTTTCGATCACCGCTTCCTGCTGGTTCACCTTGATCGGGTACAGCGCGGTGTACTTGCTCTGGTATTCCAGGCGTTCGATGTTCGCATCGAAGGCGCCGGTCAGTTGGCGTACACGGTCTTGCAGGATGTCGGGAAAACGCACCAGCAGCGGCAAGGACAGGCCGCTTTTGCGCAGCTCGTCCACTTGCTCGTACAGGTCAACCGGCGTGCTGTTCGGGCCGTTCGGACGGACTTCAACGCGACCGGCATCATTGATCGCGAAATACCCGGCCCCCCAATGGCGAATCCCATAAACACTGCGGCTGTCCGCAACTGTCCATTGGCTGCCATCGTCTTTGCGTGTGCGTCGTACGGACATCGAAGTCCCCTATAAATGAAGTCGAAGGCACCGCCCCTATCAGAGGCTGGCGCAGTCTAAAGAATGAAAATGACGATTTGCCTGCGTGCGAGGTAAGACCCCACGCGCAGGACAGAGTTTAGACACAGGTCGGAAAGAGGCTTTCAGCCGCCGGACTTCTTGGCCTTGTAACCGAGCTTTATCAGCTCGGCCAACAGCAGTTCGACGTGATCGCCCTGGATCTCGATGACGCCGTCTTTCAACGCGCCACCGGTGCCACAGCGCTTTTTCAGCGTCGTGGCCAGCTCCTTCAGGGCCTCTTCGGCCAGCGGCACGCCGGTGATGGTGGTCACCGTCTTGCCGCCACGGCCTTTGCTCTCGCGTCGTACGCGGGCAATACCGTCGCCTTCGGGGATCAGGGTCTGTTTGCAGGTACACGAATCCACGGGCTGACGACAGTCCGGGCAGTGGCGACCTGCGTCGGTGGAAAATACCAGGCCACCAAGGGCGGCGAAGGATGCGGCTTTTTTGGCCACCGGCAATCCTCTTGGGAGGACAAAGACTGATCGGCACCTGCGAAGAGGCAAGCCGACCGCGAAGCCCCACTCAGGCAGGGGCAGCGCTACCGAACGGCCAAGGGCAGCTCGGGTGAAAAGTCGCGCAGTGTAACGGCAAAAAGCCGACTTGCTAAGGGCCAAAACGCGCCAATTTATGCATCTTTAGCGACGCAGGGCCAGATAGCGGCGCAAGCCCTCTTGGGCATCCGGGCAATAGGGCTTTTGCTGCGCTTCCTGGAGGATGACGTCGACGGGCAGGAAGCGCGCTTCCATGACCTCTTCAGGCTGCAAACGCAGGGGCCCGTCCCACACGGCCGAGTAGGATTTGCACCAGAGCCGGCTGTCGCCGTCGGCGAAGTAAAAGTGGTCATGTTCGACCAGTTCCACCCCAGCCACGCCGAGTTCTTCTTCCAGCTCACGGGCCGCCGAATCGGCATAACTCTCCCCCGCCGCGACCATCCCACCCGCCGCGGTATCCCAGAACCCGGGGTACAGGGCTTTGCTCAGGGTGCGCCGATGCACACACAGCTCGCCCTGGGAGTTGAACAGGAAGATAAAGGTGCAACGGCCGATAAGGCCGCGCTGGCGAAGGTCAAACCTGACCAGGTTACCGAGGAGCTGGTCCTTCTCGTCAACCCAGCAGATCAGTTCAGCATCAGAGGCCGCACGGTGCGCGGCCTCTTTTTCAGTAGCGTCCATCATCAACCCTGGTTGAGGAGCTGACGCAAATCGATCACTGCAGCGTTTGCCC
Organism: Pseudomonas sp. 18.1.10; assembly: GCF_024655625.1. NCBI lineage: Bacteria > Pseudomonadati > Pseudomonadota > Gammaproteobacteria > Pseudomonadales > Pseudomonadaceae > Pseudomonas > Pseudomonas sp. 18.1.10. The sequence continues at coordinate 5,065 of NZ_JANLGL010000228.1, read as the reverse complement.
GGGAAATATAGTTGGCCATCACCAGCGAATGGTTCGCCAGTACGCCGAAGCCACTGCCGTTAAGAATCATAGGACTCCAAACCGGTTCCTGCGAGGCCTCCAGCTCACGAATGATCTGGCGCACGCTGACCGTGGCGTTTTTCTTCGCCAGTACGTCGGCAAAATCCACTTCGATGGCACGCAACAGGTGGGACAACGCCCAGGCCTGGCCACGGGCTTCGTAGAACACGTTGTCGATCTGCATCCATGGGGTTTCCACCACTTCTTCATCGACCTGCGGCACTTCACCCGGCGCCAGGGCTTCGGTTTTCAGTGCGGTGTTCAGTTTGACCCGGCCGACGCTGGCCGACAGGCGCTGCGACAGCGAACCCAGGCGCGTCGCCACATCACCCAGCCAGTTGTTGAGGTTGTCGGCGCGGGCATAGAACAGCGCGCCGCGCTGGTTCGGGTCCGACAGGCGCGCTTCATAGCGGCTCAGGGAATTGATGCCTTCCTGGTATTCCGACTCGCTGGACGGCAGCACCCAGCTCTTGTTGTCGAAGTTGAAGCGCGGCTCGGCCTTGGCCAGGTCGGCGTCTTCGGCCGACTGCGACTGGGAGCGGGCGAAGTCTTTACGCAGGGCGCGGGTCAGGTCGCGGACCTGCACCAGCACGCCGTATTCCCAGCTCGGCATGTTGTCCATCCACAGGCCTGGCGGGAAACGGTCGTTGGAAATATAACCACCGGGCTTGTTCAGCAAGGTGCCGACCACGGTCTTGAGGGTTTCGACGGTGGTGTAGCCCACCACCATCTGCTTGCCTTCCTTCTCGGCGGCAATCTGCGCGTTTTGCTGGACCGGGAACAGCGCCGGTTCCTGGCTCCAGTACCACCCCAGGCCGCCGGTGACCAACAGGTACAAGCCCAGCAGGCTGAGCACGGCGCGGCTCATCAGCAGGGTGCGAAAATAGCTGCGGTTGGCCGACTTGGGCTCAGGGGCGGGGCCTTGGGCACTGTCTGCACGGTTTTTCCAGTCCAGCATGGCGATATCCTTTCAATCACTTGAGTTCATGCACGTCTATTGTCCGGGTGCGTTCAAACACTCCGACCACAACCCTACCCCATCGTGCCCGTCGGCGCGGGGCTTTTAGCGCAAGCACTATAAAGGATGCACGCTTTTCGCGCTGCGCGACCCTTGAGTCAAAAATTGAATGCACAAGTCTCGCAGTTAATTGACGCATGACACTCATGTAACAGAAAAGAGGTGCTAGCATAGAGCCATCAGTTCGACCTCAGCATGCAGCCTAACTAGTAGTCAGGATATGACCGAGCCAGAAGACCCCAGCCGTGAGCGTCTCAAGCACCATTTTGCCCAGCGGGTAATTCATCAGGCACGTCAAATTCTTGAGATCTGGCAGCGCCTGCAACGCAGTGAATGGTCCAACGCCGACCTCTCCGAACTCAGCGAAGCCAACCTGCGCCTGCTGCGTTTTGCCGAGCGTTTCGAACAGCCCGAGCACGGCCAGTTGGCCCGGCATATCGGCGAGTCGCTCAAGCTGGTGGACGAAAACCGTGGCCGCCTGAGCAGCCAGTTGATTACTGAACTCAATCGCTTGATGCAGCGCCTGTCACGTACCGGCCTGCGCCAGGGCGACCAGCTGGAACAAACCTTCCTGCCGCCGATGCGCAAGCCGATCTATGTGATGCTTGCCGATCACGACCGCGCCGAGCGCCTGGCCAAGCAGCTGGAATTCTTTGGCATGAGCGCCCAGTCCCTGGACAGCGTGGCGGCGTTTCGTGCGTCGATGGCCGAGCGCTTGCCCTCGGCCATCGTCATGGACGTGGACTTCTGCGGGCCGGGCCTGGGCCTGCAACTCGCCGCCGAAGCCCAGGAAGGCCTGGAGCAAAAGCTGCCGCTGCTGTTTTTCAGCCTGCACGAAACCGACACCCCGACCCGCCTCGCCGCCGTGCGCGCCGGCGGCCAGGAGTTCCTCACCGGCACCCTGGAAGCCTCCAGCCTGCTGGAAAAGATCGAAGTGCTCACCTGCGTCGCCCAGTACGAACCCTACAAAGTCCTCATCATCGACGACTCGCGGGCCCAGGCGCTGCATACCGAGCGCCTGCTCAACAGTGCCGGCATCGTCACCCGCACGCTGATCGAGCCGATCCAGGCCATGGCCGAGCTGGCCGATTTCCAGCCCGACCTGATTATCCTCGACATGTATATGCCCGCCTGTACCGGTACCGAACTGGCCAAGGTGATCCGCCACAACGACCGCTACGTCAGCGTGCCGATCATCTACCTGTCGGCCGAAGACGACCTGGACAAACAACTGGACGCCATGAGCGAAGGCGGCGACGACTTCCTCACCAAGCCGATCAAGCCGCGCCACCTGATTACCACCGTGCGCAACCGCGCCGCCCGGGCCCGCCACCTCAAGGCGCGGATGGTGCGCGACAGCCTGACCGGCCTGTACAACCACACCCACATCCTACAATTGCTCGAAGACTGCAGCTTCCGCGCGCGCCGCGAGAACAAGCCGTTGAGCTTTGCCATGCTCGACATCGACCACTTCAAGCGGGTCAACGACAGCCACGGCCACCCCATGGGCGACCGCGTCATCAAGAGCCTGGCGCTGTTTCTCAAGCAGCGGCTGCGCAAGACCGATTACATCGGGCGCTACGGCGGCGAAGAATTTGCCATCGTCATGCCGGACACCGACCTGGAATCGGCCTGCAAGGTGCTGGATGAAATCCGTGGGCGCTTTGCCGAAATTCACTACCCGGCCCAGCCGCAAGACCTGTGGTGCACCTTCAGCGCCGGCCTGGTGGAGCTGTGCGACGATTCCGACAGCCTGATGATGGCTGCCCAGGCCGACGAGGCGCTGTACCGCGCCAAGCACGCCGGACGCAACCGGGTACAGGCCGCGCGCACGTCAAAGCAAAGTGCCACCTTTTCATCGGATTCCACTGATTCCGTCATAACCCTGTAACGAAAACGCAATAACTTCAGGCACTTATCTTTTGCTGTCGGTTGAAACCACGCATGCGCCTGAAGCTGCTGACCAATCTCAATACCCTTCTGCTGGTGGCCGTGTGCCTGGCGCTCGGGGCGACACTCTGGTGGTCGCAACGGGCACTGGAGCGCCCGTATTTGTTGATGGAACGCTACCTGGGCCTGTCCCAGACCTTCCAGAACCAGGCCGCGCGCAATATCGACGACTACCTCGCCAGCGGCGACGCCCTGCGCTTGAGCAGCGCCAGCCAAAGCCTGGAAGGCCTGCTGCAACACCTGGACGAGTTGCCCGTCGACCTCGCGCAAAACCTGCGCCCGAGCCTTGTCGACCTGGACACCTTCGGCAAGACCGACCTGCTCGCCGCCGGCAAGCTGGCCGGCGACCCGCAGGCCTTGCTGCTGCAAGCCGAGCGCGAGCTGGGCGCGAACCTGGAGCAACTGAGCCAATACGCCCTCGGCGTGAACTCCGCGGACGCCGCGCGTTACCTGCCGCCACTGCTGGCCGCGGCGCAACACCTGGGCAAGCTGTCCCTGGCCCGCGACAAGCTGGTCAGCAGCGGCCGCGCCGAGCTGGCGGACGATGTGGAACGTGAAGTCGGCAATATCCGCAGCCAGGCTGACGTGCTGGAGCAATTGCCGCTGCTCGGGGTCAAGGCCAGCGCCGAATCCAGCGCCGACGACTTTTCTGCCTTGATGGGCCTGGAAAACAGCGAAAAAGCCGAAGCCCAGGACACCGCCGTCGACCTCAAGCGCGAACTCAACAGCCTGCTGACCCGCTACCCCGCCGAACTCAAGCGCACCCGCGAACAGATCCAGCAACGCGCCGACCTCGCCGCCAGCACCCACCTGAAAATCAACGCCGTGCAGCAAGCCATCGCCGGCCTGGAGCCCGTGGTACGGGCGCAACATGGCAAGATCCAGGGCGAAGTGCGGGTGATGCAAGGCGTAATGATCGGCCTGATCCTGCTGATCGCGCTGCTGATCGACACCCTGCAACGCCGTTTGGCGCGGGTACTGACCAACCTGGCGCCGGCCCTGTCCACCTGGGCCGAAGGCGACTTCAGCCAACCGATCGCCCTGGGCAAGACCAACCGCGAACTGCACGACATCGAGGCGTCCCTGAACCGCTTGCGCGCTTATCTGGTGGCGTTGGTGGGGACCATTCGCGGCAATGCCGAGGAAGTCGCCGGCAGCAGCCGCGCCCTCGCCGAGCTGAGCAGCGGCCTGCACGACGGCGCCGAGCGCCAGGCCGGCGACACCGCACAGATCCGCGACTCCCTGGGCGAGTTGGAGGCAACCATCCAACAGGTGGCCGGCGACGCCAGCCAGGCCGCCGGCGCCAGCCGCAGCGCCGGGGAAGCCGTGGAACAAGGCCAGCGGGTGATCGGCCTGAGCCTCACCGGGCTGCACGCGCTGGTGGGTGAAGTGCAGCAAAATGCGCAGATGATCGAGAAACTCGCCGCAGAATCCGCGACCATCGGCGGCGTGCTCACGGTGATCCGCTCGATTGCCGACCAGACCAACCTGCTGGCGCTCAACGCCGCCATCGAAGCCGCGCGTGCCGGTGAGGCCGGGCGTGGCTTTGCCGTCGTCGCCGACGAAGTGCGCTCCCTGGCCCAGCGCACCGCCGGCGCCACCGCCGAAATCCAGACCCTGATCGCCGGCCTGCAAACCGCCGCGCACCAATCGGTGCAAGGCATGCGCGCCCAGGTCGAACACGCCGAAGCCACCGCCCAGCAAGCGCAAGCGGCCGACGGCGCGCTGGATGAAATCGTCGGGGCGATCCAGACCATTTCCGACACGGCGGTGCGGATTGCCGATGTGACCGCGCAGCAGAGTGGCGCGGTGAGTGAGATTCGTGACAACAGTGAGCGGATTCATCAGCTGGGTGAGGACAACTTGCTGCGCATCGGCCAGGGCCGCAGCCAGGGCGAGCATCTGTTGGTGCTTGGCGGGCAGCTCAACACTGCCGTGCAGGCGTTTCGCGTCTGACCCGATCCACTGCCAAGTGAAGATCAAAATGTGGGAGCGGGCTTGCTCGCGAATGCGGTGGGGCAGTGATGGATGTGTTGA
>NZ_JANLGL010000227.1:0-8519 GCF_024655625.1 Pseudomonas sp. 18.1.10 | reverse complement strand
GCCGGCTCCAGCCCCGCACACCCCCCCGCGCCCCGCGCCGCCCCGCCCCCCCCCCCCCCGCTCCCACATAAGCCCACTCCACAGTGGATGTTGCAGTGTTGCTTAAGGCTTGCGAGTCTCGTGCATCCGCGCCAACTGGCGCTCCAGCATCGACGGATACGGCTCCATCAAGCGCTCCACACAGCTCGCCCCCTCCGGGCTGGCAATCGGACGGATACGTGCGCGCTGGCGGATCAGCGTGTCTTCGCTGATCTTGCGCTCCACCAGCAGCAGGTTGCGGCTGTGTTGCGACAAGGCCAGGGCATCCTGCGCGCTCTCGGTGAGCAGCAGGTCGATCTGGCTCATGCCAAACAGATCGTCGCTCACCGTCAGGCCCAGTTGCAGTTGCAGGGTGATGCCGCTGTCCGCCACTTCGATCTGCAGGGCATGGCCGAGGGCGCGCAGCAGCTCGCCGCAGCAGATGGCGTTGGTCAGGTAGTCTTCGCCGCTGTCTTCGCTGTGGAACAGCATCAGCGTGCTGCCGTCGTTCAGGGTGTGCAGTTCGCTCTGGTACAGCGAGGCGGCCTGGTCGAGGCAGTCGCGGTAGCGTTCCAGCAGTTCCGTCAGGCGGGTGCGGGGCAGGCGGCGCAGTTGATCCTGGGAGCCCAGTTGCACGGCCAGGACCGCACTGTGCTGGGGCTCGGCGTTCTTCACCGGGGCAGGCGTTGGCGCGACGGCCGGGCTGTTGGACGCGGTATCGCGCAGGTCGGCGAACGGGTCTTCGTCGTCCAGCTCGTCTTCGTCGGCCTGGATCGCCTTGCGGGTGGCAGGCTTGAGGCCGGCGACCGGTGGGGCGTCATCAAAGCCCGGCTCGCCTACGTCGAACTCGGGCTCGTCGTCGTATTCCGGCTCGGGCTCAGGCGCGCGCACTGTCGGCTCCGGGGCGAAGCTGGCGTGCAGCTGGCGTGCGAGGTCGCCGATTTCATCCTGGCGGTCAGTGGCCGGGGTGTGTTCGTCGATGTCCCGCAGCCAGATGCGCAGTTGCATCAGCGGCGTGGAGATATGCCGACCCAGGCGCAGGCTCAGGGCCAATGCGAGTGCCAGCAGGATCGCGCTGAGGATGCCCATGCTTTGCAGGCTGATGGTCATCGGCTGCTGGAATTGCTGCATGTCCAGGCTGATGCGCAGTTGGCCGGCCTTCACGTCCTGGAACGTGATATTGCTCTGGTACAGCCCTTCGGCTTCGCCCAGCAGGCCGTTCTTCGGGCGCTGCCCGGCTTCGGCCATGATGCGGTTGTCCACGCTATAGATAGCGGCGTGGGCCACCAGCGGGTTCTTGGTCAGGTTGTTGAGCAGCACGTTGAGGCTGAGGATGTCATTGGACACCAACAGCTCGGTCGCCGACGTGGCGGTCTGCGTGGTCAGGCTCTCGCCCAGGGCGTCGGCCTGTTCGTGCATGGCCTGCTTGAACTGCAAACCCATCACGCAGGCGTAGATCACCAGGGCCAGGGCGACCAGGATCACGTTATGGCTGGCGATGCGTAATGCGATCGGTACACGGCGGTGACGCAGTGCGCGGAAGATCAGCAGGAAGAAGTTATCGGTTTTTACTGGCGTGGGCCGGTTCACTTGCGCTCGGCTCTCGGTCCGTGAAGTTGACGCGCAGTATAGCGACAGGCCCCAGAGCGTCAAAGCGCTGGCTGTGCCCGATGGTCACTGAAAGTGGGTAGAATGCGGTTTTTTTCCAGCCTGGGGGTGCGCCTTGCGCGAAATTGTCCTGATTAACATCACCGGTGAAGACCGCCCGGGTCTCACCGCCGCCATTACCGGTGTTCTGGCCCAGGGTGGTGTGAACATTCTCGACATCGGCCAGGCGGTGATCCACGACACCCTGTCGTTCGGCATCCTGGTGGAGATCCCGAGCACTGAACAGGCGTCATCGGTGCTCAAGGACATCCTGTTTACGGCGTACAAGCTCGATCAACAGGTGCGTTTCACTCCGGTGTCCGAAGCCGATTACCAGCATTGGGTCGCCGGCCAGGGCAAGAAACGCCACATCGTGACGCTGCTGACCCGCAAGGTCACCGCCGAACAATTGCAGCGTGTCAGCTCGATTACCGCGCAATACGGCTTGAATATCGACCACATTGACCGTCTGTCGGGTCGCATGCCGTTGGACACGCCGGCCGACAAGGGCAAGGGCTGCATCGAGTTCTCCGTGCGCGGTGAGCCGGCTGATCCGCAAGCCCTGCGCGCCGAATTCCTCAGCGTGGCCCAGGAGCTGAATGTCGACATCGCCTTCCAGGAAGACTCGCTGTTCCGCCGCAACCGTCGCCTGGCGGTGTTTGACATGGACTCCACGCTGATCGAAGCGGAAGTCATCGACGAATTGGCCAAGGCGGCCGGTGTGGGCGAGCAAGTCTCCGAGATCACCGAGCGCGCCATGGCCGGTGAGCTGGATTTCCGTGCGAGCTTCAAGGAGCGCCTGGCGCTGCTTAAAGGCCTGGATGTCAGTGTGCTGGACTCCATCGGCGCCTCTCTGCGCCTGACCGAAGGCGCCGAAACCCTGTTCGCCGAACTCAAGCGCCTGGGCTACAAGACGGCGATCCTGTCGGGCGGCTTCACTTACTTCGCCAAGCAATTGCAGGCCAAGTTGGGCATCGACTATGTGTTCGCCAATGAGCTGGAAGTGGTGGATGGCAAGGTGACTGGCGTGGCGGTCGAGCCGATTGTCGATGCGCAGCGCAAGGCGGATTTGCTGAAGGAATTGGCGCACAAGGAAGGTTTGCGTCTGGAGCAGACGATTGCGGTGGGCGACGGTGCGAATGACCTGCCGATGCTGGCGATTGCTGGGTTGGGTGTGGCGTTCCGCGCCAAGCCGTTGGTGAAGCAGTCGGCGAAGCAGGCGATTTCGACGTTGGGCTTGGATGGGGTGTTGTATCTGCTGGGCTTTCGCGACCGCGACGGCCAACTGTAGTAGCTGAAGAACCGCGGTAAAAAATGTGGGAGCGGGCTTGCTCGCGAAAGCGGTGGTTCAGTCACTGATGTATCGACTGACACTCCGCATTCGCGAGCAAGCCCGCTCCCACATTGGGTTCTGCGTTAGGCTTTAGGTGCTGCGATACCCTGGCCCATCTGCACTGGGGTGCCCGCCGCCAACTCTTCAGCCCACTTCACCTGATCCGGCCCGAACAGCACGATCGCGGTCGAACCCAGCTTGAATCGACCCAGCTCCGCACCTTTTTCCAGGTGAATCGGCGCACGCGCGGCTTCATCGTAGCGGAAGGTTTTCAGCTCGCGCTTCGGCGGTGTCACCAAGCCAGCCCACACGGTTTCAATCGACGCCACAATCATCGCGCCCACCAATACCACGGCCATCGGGCCGCGTTCGGTGTCGAAAATGCAGGCAACACGTTCGTTGCGGGCAAACAGCTCCGGCACGTTTTCGGCGGTGGTCTGGTTTACGGAGAAGATGCGCCCCGGGATGTAGATCATCTCGCGCAGGGTGCCGGCCAGCGGCATGTGCACGCGGTGGTAGTCCTTCGGCGACAGGTACACCGTCGCAAAATCACCGCCCATGAACGGCGCCGCTACGGCGGAGTCGCCACCCAGCAGTTCGAGCACGCTGAAGCTGTGGCCCTTGGCCTGGAACACGCGACCATGCTCGATCGGGCCCAACTGGCTGACCGCGCCGTCGGCGGGGCTCAAGATCGCGCCCGGGGTCTGATCCAGCGGGCGGGCGCCGTCTTTCAAGGCGCGGGTGAAGAACGCGTTGAAGTGCTCGTAGGCGGTCACGTCTTCAACCAGGGCCTGGGACATGTCCACTTGATAGCGCTTGGCGAACCAGCTGGTGAAGGCGTTCTTGAACCAGCGCACGCGGCACTCGGCAATGCAGCCGGCCAAGCGCGACAGCAGGTGGTGCGGCAGCAAGTACTGGCTGAGGATAAACAACTGCTTTTTCATTTACTGTCCTTAAACCTTAAATCTCAACGGGGGTGTCGGGGTGGTTGCCCCATTCGCCCCAGGAACCGGCATAACCTTTGACTCGCGGATAACCGAGCGCCTTGGCCACCAGGTAGGTGAAGCCAGAGCGGTGGTGAGTCTGGCAGTGGGTGATGATTTCTTTGTCGCGGGTCAGCCCGAGGTCTTCGAGGATCTGCGGCATGTCGCGGCGGATGCGCAGGTTGCGCGCCGGGTCCATGCCAGCGGTCCATTCGAAGTTCACGGCGCCGGGGATGTGCCCACCCTTGGCGGCGAGAACTTTCTCGCCGGAATACTCCAGCGGGCCGCGGGCGTCCCAGATGCCCAGGTCGGCCGCGCCGAGGCGGCTTTGCAGGTACTCGCGGGTGGCGGTGGGGCCATCGTGCAGTGTCAGGCTGACCGGGCCGCCGACGGGCGCGGGCACGTCGGTGCTGACCGGGTGCTGGCCTTCCAGCCAGGCCAGCAGGCCGCCGTCGAGGTAGTGGTATTTCTGATGGCCGATCACGTCGAGCATCCAGATGAAACGCCCGGCCCAGCCACCGCCTTCGTCGTCGTAGACCACGTAGGTCGCGTCCGGGGTGTGGCCCAGTTCGCCGAAGAGTTTTTCCAGGTCGGCCTTGTGGGGCAGCAGGCCCGGTGCAGGCGGCTGGCCCAGTTGGGTGCGCTTGGGGTCAACGAAATGCGCGCCGGGGATATGCCCCTGGGCGTAGCGGGCAGCGCTGGTGAGGTCCACCAGAATCAGGTGTTCGGCATCAAGGCGACCTTGCAGGTCGCTGGATTCGATCACCAGCGGCAAGCCAGAGAAGTCAGGCATGTGAGGTCTCCTGGGCACAAATGTTGGCGATAAAGGACCGCGATTGTAGCGCAAGCATCAGGCGCTGCGGTTGGTAAAGCAGTGCAGGGCCTTCTCGATGCATTGCGCGGTTTTGCCGAACGCCTGCACGGTGGTTTCCGAGAACGGCCCGCCGCCCTGGTCGGCCACCATCAGCATCACCACCTTGCCGTTGCAGCTCAGGGAGCGCAGCAGCAGGTGTTCGCCGGTGAACAGGCGGCGCAGGATCGGCGGCAACAAGGCCGAGAACTGCGCGTGGTTGTCCGGGGTGAGGCGCACTTGCGCGGACTTTTCCAGCAGGCGTTGCAGCAGGGTGCTGTTGGTCACGTCCAGGCTGAGGTTGGCGGCGTCCTTCGGCAAACCGTCGGCTTGATGCACGCGCAAGGTGCTTTGGGCGCGGTCGGTCATCAGCAGCATGACCCGCTGCATGCCACTGGCCACCAAGGCTTCCTTGGCGCAGGTGGTCAGGTGCATGGCGTTGGCAAAGCGGCTTGGCTCCACCAGCAACTCGGTGCAGCGCTTGCGCCATACGGCCAGGGACTCGGCGGTGGGCGGCGGCGCCGGCAGCAGGCCGCGATGGATTTTTTGCACATGCCACGGCCAGATCAGCGACAGCGCCGGGTGCCACAAATCCGGCATCAGCGTGGTGCGTGCGCTGGTCACGGCTTGCTGATGGACCTGTTGCTGCACATCGCTCAGCGGCTGTTGCAGGTACAGCGCGGTGAGGTACTGCCAGCGTTCGGTGTGCGGGCAAGTCCAGGATTCCTGGGCCGACATCGCCAGGCCGTTGGCCAGCAGCACGGTGTTGGCCGGCTGGTTCAGCCAGCGGCGCAGGTTGGGTTCGGCGTCGAGCAATTGCTGCTGGCGCAGGGCGTCGTCTTCGCGGGCGATGTGCAGCGCCTTGACCAGCAAACGCTGCTCTTTGAGCAACAGGTTGTAGCCCTGGGAGACCCAGATCGGCAGGTGCCAGGCTTCGGTCAAGCCCAGGCACAGGTCCAGCAGGCGCACACCAAACAATTCCTGCTCGACCTGGCGCGCCGACTGGCCTTTGTGGATCACCCGCAGCTCCCATTCTTCGAGGAGCTTGGGGTAGGCGACCGCCATCGGCCACAACGGCGCCAGAAACAGCAGGCTGCCCCAGTGAATGTCCTGCCACAGGCGCGCCAGGCGGCTGGCGAACAAGCCGCTGGCCTGTTGCGAGGCGTGCTGGCTGACCAGTAGCAGTTGGCGCAAGGCCACGGGAATTTCATGGGCCGGCACCGACGGCAGGCGGGCCAGCAGCTCTTCGGCGCGTTTCAGGCCGAGGCGGTTGAGCGCCACTTCGAGGTTTTCCGCCGGCTCGGTGAAACTGCCGTGGGTATGGCTGTTGGCCTCGCGCATCACGCTGAGCACCAGCGCCGGGCTGTTCTGCATCAGCTCGGCAATATCGCGCAACGAACTGCGGCTATCGCGGATGCCTTTGCACACACGCTCATGGCTGGCCTGGGGGACGGGCAGCAGCACATCGTCCAGGCGCTTGATCCAAGCGGCGAGGGAAGTGGGTTTTGCAATTGGGACTGTCGTTTCATTAGCCATGATTGGGGCGCGATCATCACTTGCGGTCAACACGCCCGGATCGGGCCGAACTGGCTTTTCGCCTTAACGGCCTATAGTCTGGCGCAGTTTTGCCGATAAGTAGAACAAGAGTTTTGCAGTTCCTCCAAATATGTCCATGAACCCGACGGCGCAAGTACAGATCCCCTATGGCTAAAATTATCGGCATCATCGTCGTCTTCGCAAGCGTGCTCGGCGGGTACGTCCTGTCCCACGGTAAAATTGCCGCGCTGATCCAGCCTTTCGAGGTGATGATTATCGGTGGTGCGGCGTTGGGCGCATTCCTGCAAGCGAACCCCGGCTACATGACCATGCACGTGATCAAGAAGTCGCTGGGCATGTTCGGTTCGCGCTTCACCCACACCTTCTACCTGGAAGTGCTGGGGCTGGTGTACGAGATCCTCAACAAGAGCCGCCGCGAAGGCATGATGGCCATCGAGGCCGACATCGAAGACGCCGCCGCCAGCCCGATTTTCGCCAAGTACCCGGCCGTGCTCAAAGATGAGCGCATGACCGCCTACATCTGCGATTACCTGCGCATCATGTCTTCCGGCAACATGGCCCCCCATGAGCTGGAAGGCCTGTTCGACATGGAATTGTTCAGCCTCAAGGAAGAGCTGGAACATCCCTCCCACGCCGTGACCGGCATCGCCGACGGCATGCCCGGCTTTGGTATCGTTGCGGCGGTACTCGGTATCGTGGTGACCATGGCCTCCCTGGGCGAAGGCGACCAGGCAGCCATCGGCATGCACGTCGGTGCGGCACTCGTAGGTACCTTCTTCGGTATTCTCGCGGCCTACGGCTTCTTCGGCCCGCTGGCCACCTCCCTGGCCCACGACGCCAAGGAAGAAATCAACCTGTACGAATCGATCAAGGCCAGCCTGGTCGCTTCCGCTTCCGGCATGCCGCCATCGCTGGCGGTGGAGTTCGGTCGCAAGGTGCTGTACCCGAAGCATCGCCCAAGCTTCGCCGAGCTGGAACAAGCGGTTCGCGGTCGCTAAGCCATGGAAAACAACCAGCCGATCATCATCAAGCGCGTCAAGCGCTTCGCTGCGGGGCACCATGGCGGTGCCTGGAAAATCGCCTTCGCCGACTTTGCGACGGCGATGATGGCGTTCTTCCTGGTGCTGTGGCTGATGTCCACCGCCACGCCTGAACAAAAGATCGCCATCGCCGGTTACTTCAAGGACCCGATCGGGTTCTCGGAAAGCGGCACGCCCTTCGTCATCGACCTCGGCGGCTCGCCGCAGTTGGCGCCGGAGCGCACCATCAACCCCGAGATCAAGACCGAGTCGCCGCAGGAAAACATCCCCATTGAGCGCGATACCGTCGAGGCCATGGCCGAGCAGGTCGAGCAGGAACGCCTGGAGCTGTTGCTGCAAGAGTTGCAGACCAAGGTCGATGAGAACCCGCAGCTGCTGAAATTCAAGGACCAGATTTCGTTCGAAATCACCCCGGACGGCCTGCGCATCCAGATCACCGACGCGGCCAACCGGCCAATGTTCGACTCCGGCAGCGCACGCCTGAAGCCGTACTTTGAAGACATCCTGCTGGCCATGGCCGACACCATCAAGGCGGTGCCTAACAAGATCAGCATCAGCGGCCACACCGACGCCAAGCCGTACTCGGGCCAGGGCGACTTCGGCAACTGGGAACTCTCGGCCAACCGCGCCAATGCCGCCCGCCGCGCGCTGGTGGCTGGCAGCTACCCGGACCCGCAAGTGGCACGGGTGGTGGGGTTTGCCTCGTCGCAGCTGTTTGACCACGAAGACCCGTTCAACCCGATCAACCGCCGCATCGACATCGTGGTGCTGACCAAAAAGGCCCAGCGTGCGATTGAAGGCGATCAACCCAAGCCAGCTCCGACACCGGGTGCGGGCGCGCCGGGTGAAGTGCCGGCTGATCCGAATGCGATCCCGCCGGGGCAAGAGCCGTTGCCGGCCCATGAGCTGCGGCAGAAGCTGAACCTGTTTGATGATGGTGGGGTGAAAGATCCTACGGTGCCTAAGGCTGGTTCTTAAGCCGCACATACACAAAGGCCGCGATGATCGCGGCCTTTGTGTATGTGCGTGAGCTTTCTGTGGCGAGGGAGCTTGCTCCCGCTGGACTGCGCAGCGCCCCTGAAAAAGCTGGG
>NZ_JANLGL010000226.1:0-8535 GCF_024655625.1 Pseudomonas sp. 18.1.10 | reverse complement strand
TAAAGATGTCGACTGACACGCCGCCTTCGCGAGCAAGCCCGCTCCCACACAAGCCCGCTCCCACAGTTTTTTCTACTGCATCAGGTTGTTAGTCCGTGGTAATCCGCGAATGCTTGCGGGTGTCTTTCATGGTCACGTAGACCACCAGCGACACCGCGATACACGCGGTCACGTACCAGTAGTAACCCGTCTCCATGCCAATGCTCTTGAACCACAGCGCAATGTATTCAGCCGTACCGCCGAAGATCGAGACGGTCAGCGCATACGGCAGGCCGACGCCCAGCGCACGGATTTCGGTGGGGAACAATTCGGCTTTCACCACGGCGTTGATCGAGGTGTAGCCGCTGACGATGATTAGCGCTGCCATTATCAGGAAGAACGCGCCCCACCAGGTCTGGATGGTGTGCAGGGTGGTGAGGATCGGTACGGTACACAGGGTGCCGAGGATACCGAACGCGATCAGGATCGGGCGGCGGCCAACCTTGTCCGACAGCCCGCCGACCAGGGGTTGGATGCACATGAACAGGAACAACGTCGCCGCCGAGATGGTGGTGGAGTCGGAAATGCTCATGCCGACGGTGTTCACCAGGTATTTCTGCATGTAGGTGGTGTAGGTGTAGAACGCCAGGGTGCCGCCCATGGTCAGGCCGACCACGGTCAATACTTCCTTGGGGTGGCGCAGCAAGGTGCGCATCGCGCTTTCCTTGGCTTTTTCCTTCTTGGTGAACGACTCGGTTTCTTCCATGCCGCGACGCAGGTACAGCGCAACGACTGCGCACAGCGCGCCGATGGCAAACGGGATGCGCCAGCCCCAGGCGTACAGCTGCTCGGTGGTCAGGGTCTGTTGCAAGACGATCAACACCGCAAGGGCGATGAGCTGGCCGGAGATCAGCGTCACGTACTGGAAGCTGGAGAAGAAACCGCGACGTTCCTTGGTCGCCATTTCACTCAGGTAGGTAGCGGACGTGCCGTACTCACCGCCCACCGACAGGCCTTGCAGCAAGCGCGCGAGCACCAGCAGGATCGGCGCGCCGATGCCGATGGTGTCATAGCCGGGCGTCAGGGCGATCAGCAGCGAGCCGAAGCACATCAACAGCACCGAGGCCATCAGTGCGGCCTTGCGGCCTTTGTAGTCGGCGTACATGCCCATCAACCAGCCGCCGATCGGGCGCATGATGAAGCCCACGGCAAAGATCGCGGCGGTGTTCATCAGTTGTGCGGTCGAGGAACCGGCGGGGAAGAAGGCTTTGGCGAAGTACAGCGAGAACGCGGCGTAGACGTACCAGTCGTACCACTCGACCATGTTGCCGACGGAGCCACTGAAAATCGATTTGATACGGCTGGAGGTGGTGCGCTCTGTTGCCGGCGCGGCCGCCGACCCCAGAGGCAGGGTGTTGGAGTTATCCATTGAAGGATCCTTCATCTAGTTGTTTTTATGGAGCGTGCCTGGGCACAGCCTGGCTGGGGCTATAGCAGGAGCTGTGCCAGGTGGATGAAGGCCCGGTCTAGAAGGGTTGGGGGATTTTTTTGAGCGGAAAGTTGCTGATGAATGGGGGGTGATGAGCGGAAATCCGCTTATGGCGGCTGGCCTCATCGCAGGTAAGCCAGCTCCCACAGGGGAATGTGTTCACAGATCAAACTGTGGGAGCGGGCTTGCCCGCGAAGACGGACTAAAGGCCGCTAGAGAAACATCTCCCTGACCAACCCATGCCGCTGCATCTTCTCATTCAACGTCCGCCGCGGCAGTTGCAACTCCGCCAGCACCGCCTTGATATCGCCCTTGTGCCGCGTCAGCGCCGCCTTCAAACAATGCGCCTCAAACGCTTCCTGCTGCGCCGCCAGCGACTGCCCGGCCTCGATTACCTCCGGCTCCGGCTCGCCCAGCCCCAGCACCTGCCGTTCGGCGACGTTGGCCAGCTCGCGCACATTCCCCGGCCAGTCATGGCTGAGCAGGCGCCCCAGTTGCGCGCCGCTCAGCGGTTGCGCCGTGCGGCCCAGGCGTTCGCCCGCGCTGTGGGCGAAGTGGTCGTACAGCAATGGAATATCTTCACGCCGCTCACGCAACGGCGGCAGGCGCAGCTGCGCGACGTTCAGGCGATACGCCAGGTCTTCACGAAAACGCCCGGCGCGGGCTTCTTCCAGCAGGTCGGGCTTGGTCGCGGCAATGATGCGCAAATCCACATGGATGCTCTGGTTGGAGCCCAAGCGCTCGAGTTTCTGCTCCTGCAGCACCCGCAGCAGTTTGACTTGCTGGGCCAGGGGCATGCTTTCGATTTCGTCGAGGAACAGCGTGCCGCCGTGGGCGTATTCCAGCTTGCCGATGCGCTTGCCCTGGGCGCCGGTGAACGCGCCGCTTTCGTGGCCGAACAACTCGGCTTCAAACAGTTGCTCGGGGATCGCCGCGCAGTTGAGCGCGACAAACGGTTTTTTCGCCCGTGGGCCGAAGTCATGCAGGCAGCGTGCGACCAGTTCCTTGCCGCTGCCGGTCTCGCCGCGGATCAGCACGTTGACCGGCAGGCTCGCCAGGTCCAGCACTTGCCGGCGCAGGTTCTGCAAACCCCGGGACACGCCGAGCAGCGTCGCGTCCAACTGCGACCGATGATCGGCCTGTTGATGCAGGCGGCGGTTTTCCAGGATCAGCCCGCGCTTGTCCAGCGCCCGGCGCAGGCTGTTGAGCAGGGCGTCGGGGCTGAAGGGTTTTTCGAGGAAGTCGTAGGCGCCGTCGCGCATGGCTTCCACCGCCATCGGCACATCGCCATGGCCGGTGAGCAGGATCACCGGCAAGTCGGCGTCGCGGCGCTGCACTTCGGCGAGCAGCTCCAGGCCGCTGAGGCTGGGCATGCGCACATCGCTGAGGATCACCCCGGCAAAGTCCCTGGGCAATTGCGCCAGGCATGCTTCGGCGCGACTGAACAGCTGCACTTCAAAGCCCGACAGGCTCAACCACTGTTCGACGGCCGTGCGGATGCTGGCTTCGTCATCCACCACAATCACTGCGTTAAGCATAGGTCGGGCGTCTCCAGCGCGATGGGCAAGGTCAGGGTGAAGACGGCGCCGTCGCCACGGTTGCCGGCGATCAGGCGCCCGCCGAGTTCGTGCACGATGGCGTAGGACACCGCCAGCCCCAGGCCCAGGCCGTCACCCACCGGCTTGGTGGTGAAGAACGGGTCGAACACGCTGTTGAGGTGCTCTTCGGCGATCCCGCCGCCGCTGTCGCTGACGGTCAGCTGCCACAGTTGCTGGTCGGCGTGCAGGCGGATTTCCAGGCGTTTGCGCGGGGTGGTGGCCATCGCGTCGAGGGCATTGCGCAGCAGGTTAATCAGCACCTGTTCCAGGCGGATCGCGTCGCCGCGCACCCAGGCCGGGCGGGTCAGGTCGAGCACCACACCGATGGACTCGTCGCGCAGGCGTGCGTCGAGCAGGTGCAGGGATTGATCGACCACCAGCGCCAGGTCCAGGCGTTCGCGCAGGCCGCTGGGGCTTTTGCGCGCAAAGGTCTTGAGGTGGCCGGTGAGCGCGGCCATGCGCGTGAGCATTTCGTCCAGCGGGGTGAGGGCCTTATAGGCGTCGTCCACACGGCCGTGGTCGAGCAGCAGGCGCAAGGTGGCCAACTGCATGCGTTGGGCGGTCAGCGGTTGGTTGATCTCATGGGCGAGGGCGGCGGACATCTGCCCCAAGGCCGCCAGCTTGGCCGACTGCACCAGGCCGTCCTGGGCCGTGCGCAGGGCCTGGGTGCGTTCTTCCACCAGTTGCTCAAGCTCTTCGCGGCTGCGCTGGCGCAAACGGGCCAGGCGCCAGCGCTGGGTGAGAAACAGCACGAGGAACACCAGCGCCAGCCACGAGCCTGCGGCGGCGAGGCCGGCGTTGCGTTGGTCCTCAAAGGCAAACTGCGGCTTGCGCAGCAGGTGCAGGGTCCAGCCTTCGGCTTTCAGCGGCAGGGATTCCCAGATGTAATTGGCCTTGCCGTCGGGGCCGTTGACGCGCACCAGGTGGCTGTTGTCGTCAAAGCGTTGCAGCGCCTCGGTCTCCAGGGGTTCCAGTTGTTTCCTGTCGTATTGGCGGGTGGCCTTGAGCTCGGCCAGATCGGTGGCCGACAGCGGCCGCAGGTTGCGATAACGCCAGCCTGGCTGATTGGCGATAAACACGATGCCACGCGCGTCGCTGACCAACAGCAGGTCGTTGCCCTGGGCCCATTCGCGTTCCAGTTCGGGAAATTCCAGCTTGACCACCATGGCGCCGAGGAACTGCTCGTGCTCATCCACCACCGCGCTGGAGAGGAAATACCCCGGCACCCCGGTGGTCACCCCGACGGCGTAAAAGCGCCCGGTGCCTTGGCTCAGGGTCTGGCTGAAATACGGGCGGAACGCATAGTTGTGCCCCACATAACTGCTCGGCAGGTTCCAGTTGCTGGCGGCCACGGCCAGACCGGTGCGGTCCATCAACTCCAGGGTGGACGACTGCGCGGCGCCGTTGATGCGCTCCAGCTTGCGGTTGAGCACGTCCTGGGTGGTGGCATCCAACGGGCCTTTCAACGCATTGATCATTTCCGAGTCCAGCGCCAGCACGGCGGGCAGGGCGCGGTAGCGTTCGATCAGGGTGTGCAGGGAGTTGGCGTACAGCGCGAGTTGCTGGTTGGCACGGGCGGCGTCGTCCACCAGGGCCTGGCGTTCGGCGTGGCGGGTGGCCAAGGCGGCGGCCAGCAGCGCGCCGGCGATAATCAGCAGGGAGTAGAAGGTCAGGCGCAGGGGGCGAGGGATCACGATCATACGGTGATGAACAGGCGCAATGAGGGGAGTGCACCATACCATGGGTGCCCGGATCTTGTGGTGAGCGGGCTTTTGTGGGAGCGGGCTTGCTCGCGAATGCGGTACATCAGTAACAGATGTACTGACTGACACACCGCCTTCGCGAGCAAGCCCGCTCCCACACAAGCCCGTCCCCACAGGTGAATCGTGTGAGCCATAAAAAAGGCGACTGGGCCTTGGGGCCGCAGTCGCCTTTTTCCTTGCGGGGGAAGCGCTTACTGCACTTCTACCGCCAGGCTTTCACTGATCTTTTTCTGCCAGATGGCAGGACCGGTGATGTGTACGGATTCGCCCTTGCTGTCCACCGCAACGGTGACCGGCATGTCTTTCACGTCGAACTCGTAGATCGCTTCCATACCCAGTTCGGCGAAGGCGACAACGCGGGACTTCTTGATGGCTTGCGCCACCAGGTAGGCGGCGCCGCCCACGGCCATCAGGTACACCGCCTTGTGGTCCTTGATCGCTTCGATGGCGGTAGGGCCGCGCTCGGATTTGCCGATCATGCCCAACAGGCCGGTTTGCTCCAGGATCTGACGGGTGAACTTGTCCATCCGCGTCGCGGTGGTCGGGCCGGCTGGGCCAACCACTTCTTCGCGCACCGGATCCACCGGGCCGACGTAGTAGATAAAGCGACCCTTGAGGTCCACCGGCAGGGTTTCGCCCTTGTTCAGCATCTCGACCATGCGCTTGTGCGCAGCGTCGCGACCGGTGAGCATCTTGCCGTTGAGCAACACGGTTTCGCCCGGCTGCCAGCTCTGCACTTCTTCCGGGGTCAGGGTGTCGAGGTTGACGCGGCGGGCCGATGGGCCGGCTTCCCAGACGATTTCCGGGTAGGCGTCCAACGGTGGCGCTTCCAGCGACGCCGGGCCCGAACCGTCGAGCACAAAGTGCGCGTGACGGGTGGCGGCGCAGTTGGGGATCATGCACACCGGCAACGAAGCGGCGTGGGTCGGGTAGTCCATGATCTTCACGTCGAGCACGGTGGTCAGGCCACCCAGGCCCTGGGCGCCGATGCCCAGTTGGTTGACCTTCTCGAACAGCTCCAGGCGCATCTCTTCGATACGGTTCTGCGGGCCGCGCTTTTTCAGCTCGTGGATGTCGATGGATTCCATCAACACTTCCTTGGCCATCACCGCGGCTTTCTCGGCGGTGCCGCCGATGCCGATGCCGAGCATGCCCGGTGGGCACCAGCCGGCGCCCATGGTCGGAACGGTCTTGAGCACCCAGTCAACGATCGAGTCGGACGGGTTGAGCATGGCCATTTTCGACTTGTTCTCGGAACCGCCGCCCTTGGCCGCCACGTCCACTTCCACGGTGTTACCCGGGACGATGGAGTAGTGGATGACCGCCGGGGTGTTGTCCTTGGTGTTTTTACGCGCGCCGGCCGGGTCGGCCAGGATGGATGCACGCAGGACGTTTTCCGGCAGGTTGTAGGCGCGACGCACGCCTTCGTTAATCATGTCGTCCAGGCCCATGGTGGCGCCATCCCAACGTACGTCCATGCCTACGCGCACGAACACGGTGACGATACCGGTGTCCTGGCAGATCGGGCGATGGCCGGTGGCGCACATGCGCGAGTTGATCAGGATCTGGGCGATGGAATCACGGGCCGCTGGCGATTCTTCGCGCAGGTAGGCTTCGTGCATGGCCTGGATGAAATCAACGGGGTGGTAATAGGAGATGAATTGCAGGGCGTCGGCAACGCTCTGAATCAGGTCGTCTTGCTTGATCACGGTCATGAGTCGCGCTCCTCTATAAGGGAACATTCAATAAAGGTGGCTTCAGTGTTGCATCGGTCGGCTGAAGCCACCTTTCCAAGGCACGCCAATGGTGCAGGCGCGACGCTAAAAAGGCGCGGCAGTATAACCCGGCGCGGTGGCCGATACACCCGACTATGGTCAAACTGTCGCAGGCATGATTCCCTGTGCCCATCCCCTGAGATTGAGACCTTTATATGCCTGAACTGCACGTCGGCGAACGCCACTGGTCGGTCGCCCCCGGCAGCAATCTGCTGGACGCGCTGAACCAGGCGGGTGTGGCCGTGCCCTACAGTTGCCGCGCTGGCAGTTGCCATGCGTGCCTGGTGCGCTGCGAGGGGGAGGTTGAGGACAAGCAGCCCGACGCCTTGAGCCCGGCGCAGCGTCAGGAGGGCTGGCGGTTGGCTTGCCAGTGCCAAATCACGGGTGATCTGCGGGTTGAAACCTTTGATCCTGCGCGTGATGGTTTGGCGGCGCAGGTGGTGGGCGTCGATTGGCTGAACCCGACGGTGCTGCGCCTGCGCCTGCAGCCTGAGCGCGGCCTGCGTTATCGCGCCGGCCAGCACCTGGTGCTGTGGGCGGGGCAGGTGGCGCGGCCTTATTCCCTGGCGAGCTTGCCCCAGGACGAGCCGTTCCTGGAGTTCCACCTCGATTGCCGTCAGCCCGGTGAATTCAGTGATCGTGCCCGCCAGTTGCAAGTTGGAGATGTTTTGCGCCTGGGCGAGTTACGCGGCGGCGCGCTGCAATACGATCCCGACTGGCAATCCCGGCCGTTGTGGCTGCTGGCGTCGGGCACCGGCCTCGGCCCATTGTGGGGCGTGTTGCGCGAGGCGTTGCGCCAGGATCACCAGGGCGCCATTCGCGTGATTCACCTGGCCCATGATGCGCAAGGGCATTATTTGGCCGAGCCCCTGGCCGCACTGGCTGCGCAGCATCCGAACCTGACGGTGGAGTTGTGGACGGCGGCGCAGGCGACCCAGGCATTGGCAGAACTGCGGCTTGTTTCGCGGCAAACGCTGGCCTTACTCTGCGGGCACCCCGCCCAGGTCGAGGCGTTTTCCAAGCGCCTGTTCCTGGCGGGCCTGCCGCGCAATCAACTGCTGGCCGATGTGTTCCTGCCCCGTGGTTGAGCGCTGAATTCCAAGGCCGCGAGAATCGCCATGACCGACGCCATCCTGCAGTACCGCGAACGCGGGTTGCTGACCTTGCAGCTCAATCGCCCCGACAAGAAAAACGCCCTGACTCGCGCGATGTACACGCAGTTGGCCGAGGCGTTTGAACAGGCTGACGCGGATGAGGCTATTCGTGCCGTCCTGATCCAGGGCAGCAGCGCGTGTTTTACCGCCGGCAACGACATTGGCGACTTCCTTGAGCAGCCGCCCACCAGCCTCGACAGCCCACCGTTTCACTTTATGCAAAGCCTGCTCAACTGCCGCAAACCGGTGATCGCCGCGGTGGCGGGCGCTGCGGTGGGTATCGGCACCACGCTGTTGCTGCATTGCGACTTGGTCTACGTCAGCCGCGATGCGCGTTTGCGCATGCCGTTTGTCAACCTGGGACTGTGTCCGGAGTTTGGTTCGAGCCTGATCCTGCCGCGCTTGTTGGGGCATGCGAAGGCGGCTGAGTTGTTGCTGTTGGGCGAAGGCTTCAGCGGTGAGCAGGCCGCCGCGTGGGGAATTGCCACCGAGGCGTTGGCGAGCGGCGAAGCGGCGTTGGCCAGGGCGCGGGAAATGGCCGCGCGTTTTGAAGACCTGGCGCCGGGGGCGGTGCAGGTGACCAAGCAACTGATGAAGAGTGTGGATCGCGAGCAGTTGCGGCAGGTGATCGAGGAAGAGGGGGCGTTGTTTACCCAGCGGTTGAGGTCGCCGGAGGCGGTGGCGGCGTTGTCGGCTTTTATCACTCGGCGATGACTGTGTGGTGATTGGTCGGGCCTCTTCGCGGGCAAGCCCGCTCCCACAGGGGATCGCGGTCAA
>NZ_JANLGL010000225.1:0-8556 GCF_024655625.1 Pseudomonas sp. 18.1.10 | reverse complement strand
GTATCAGTCACAAGATTTATTGACTGGTCTACCGCATTCGCGAGCAAGCCCGCTCCCACATTTTTGATTGGTGTTCGACTTGAGGGCTTAGTTGCTCATGACCATCGGCGGCAAGGTCCCCAGCAGGGACACCGCCGCGACCGCCGCAACCCCCAGCAGCCACTCCAGCAGCACGCTAGCCTTCAAACTGGCGCGACGTTCGTCACAGCGTTCTATCCGCAACCGGTTCAACAGCGCCAGGGCCAGCATGCCCAGCACCAGCATGACCTTGACCAGCAGAATCAAGGCAAAACCACTGAACAACGGCGTCGGCCACAGTTGCCCGGTCAGCACGCGCACGTTGATTAACCCGGTCACCAGCAAGCCCGCAACCAGGCCATAGCCCACCCCGCTGAAGCGCCGCAGGATTGCCTCCAGCCCATAGCCCTGGGGTTGGCGCAGGATCAACACCAGTACCCACAACCCACCGAGCCACGCGCCGACGCACGCCAGGTGCACCACCTGGTTGAGGATCAGCAAGCGCCCGCTGAGCCCATCGAGCATGGCGCCGTGGCCCACGGGCGCGAGGGTCACCAGCAGCAGCGCGAGCAACGGCAGGCGCAACGCCGGCCAGGGCTTGGCCAGCGCAATCACCAGCAGCAGGTTGAACAGCAGGTGCCAGGTCCACACCTGGCCAAAAAAGGTCTTGCCCAGCACCAGCTGCACGGTGGCCGGTTGCAGCGCCGCGTCCCAACTGCCGGCCATGCTGGCGGTAATCAGCAGCAACCACGTCACTCCCGATAACAAACCGATCCAGGCGAGTGCCCGGGTGATGCGCAGCAGCTGTTGGTCGAGCACCGGTTGCGGCCCGGCGCCGAGTAGCCAGGGCCTGAACGTGCAGGCCCCGAACATCAGCAGCACGACGATGAAATGCACAAAGCGGCACAGCACCAGCAGGGTTGCCATGGGTTATTGGCCGACCTTGAAGCTGTATTCGCCGCTGCTCTTGTGGGTGTCGACCGACACCGCGTTCCACACCACCTTGTAGTTACCCGCAGCCAGCGGCGCGGCCGGCGTGACCACCAGGGTTTTCTTGTCGGCGTCGGGGGTTTCCAGGCCTTTGATGGCGATTTCCGTGCCGTCCTTGCTCAGGGAGACTTTGGTGAAGGTGGCTTCCACGCCTTCGCTGAAGGTCAGACGCAGATCGGCCGGCGCGGCGACGGTGCTGTCGGCGGCAGGCGTGGCGCTTTTCAGGTGGGCGTGGGCAAAGGCCGTCGAAGCGCCCAACAGCGAGGCGAGCAGGGCGACGGTGGTCAGGGTCTTTTTGATCAACATTGTGCAATACCAATCAATGGGGAGAAGGGCGCAGTGTACGAAGTTTCAGTATGGCCTGTCGCCGCGATCTAGAGCCGGTGGTAGTCTCTAACCCATGTTGTTGTCGGGGAGCCCTTATGGGCAATCACAAGAGTGGCATTCGTCGGGTCAACGTCGAAAAAATCCTGCTGGCGGCGGAGAAGGTCTTCGCCGAGAAGGGCTATGGCAGCACCGCCATGGCCGACATCGCCGAAGAAGTGCAACTGCCGCGCTCCAACCTGCACTACTACTTCACCACCAAGAGCGAGCTGTACAGCGCGGTGCTGTTCGACCTGCTGGATCTGTGGAAGCAGGACGCCCTGAGCTTTGAAACCTTCGATGATCCGCGCGTGGTGCTCAGCAGCTATATCCGCGCCAAGATGCAGCGCTCGCGCACGCGGCCGTATGGCTCCAAGGTCTGGGCCAATGAAATCATCCACGGCGCGCCGACCCTCGGTGAGGCGCTGGATGCGAGCCTGTACGACTGGGCCAAGATGAAGGAAGCGAAGATTCGCCAGTGGGTGGAAGACAAACGCATCCTGCCGGTGGAGCCGTCGAGCCTGCTGTATATGATCTGGGCGTCGACCCAGCACTATGCGGACTTCGATCACCAGGTGAAGATTTTGAACGATCACCAGCCGTTGTCGGACAGGCAGTTTGAGAAGGCGATCCAGACGGTCACGGGGGTTATTTTGCGCGGGATTGGGTTGGAGCCTTGAGCCCTGTGTGAAGGCTGATGGCGCTATCGCAGGCAAGCCAGCTCCCACAGTTGACTGCATTCCTTCAGACGAAATGCGGTCACTGTGGGAGCTGGCTTGCCTGCGATAGCGATCTAAAAGACTACACAGCCTCCCGATACGGATTCCTTGGATCCTGCGTCCAGTTCAAAAACGGCTTGCCCGTATCCACCGCCACCATTTCGATACAGTCCGCCACCGGGCAGGTGATCTGGCACAGGTTGCAGCCCACGCACTCCTCATCAATCACCTCGTAGACATGCGTCCCATCCGCCTGTTTCAAGCTGGCTATGGCCTGGTGCGAGGTGTCCTCACAGGCGATATGGCAACGCCCACAGCCAATACACGTCGCCTGGTCGATCTTCGCGATCACCTGATAGTTGATGTCCAGGTACTTCCAGTCCGTGGTATTGCCCACCGCCCGCCCGGAGAATGCCTGCAAGCTCTTGTAGCCTTGGCTGTCCATCCAGCGCGAGAGTCCGTCCTTCATCTCATCGACAATGCGAAACCCGTGCAGCATCGCCGCCGTGCACACCTGCACCGCGCCGCAGCCGAGGGCGATGAACTCCGCCGCGTCGCGCCAGTTGCCAATACCGCCGATGCCGCAGATTGGCAGGCCTTGGGTCTGCGGGTCGCGGGCGATTTCGGCGACCATGTTCAGCGCGATGGGCTTGACCGCCGAGCCGCAGTAGCCGCCGTGGGTGCTCTGGGTGCCAACCATCGGCAGGGCGACCATGCGTTCCAGGTCGACGCTGGTGATGGAATTGATGGTGTTAATCAGCGACACCGCATCCGCTCCGCCACGATACGCCGCCCGCGCGGCCACGCGGATGTCGGTGATGTTTGGCGTGAGCTTGACGATCACCGGCAGCGAGCAGTAGGTCTTGCACCAGCGCGTCACCTGCTCCACATACTCCGGCACCTGGCCCACCGCCGCGCCCATGCCGCGTTCGGGCATGCCGTGGGGGCAGCCGAAGTTCAGCTCGATGCCGTCGCAGCCGGTGGCTTCCACCAGCGGCAGGATGTTTTTCCAGGATTCTTCCACGCACGGCACCATCAGCGAGACGATCAGTGCGCGGTCGGGCCAGTCCTTTTTCACCTGGGTGATTTCCCGCAGGTTGATCTCCAGGGAGCGGTCGGTAATCAACTCGATATTGTTGATGCCCAGCACTTCACGGTTGGCGCCGTAGTGGGCCGAGTAGCGCGAGGACACGTTGACCGCCGCCGGGTCTTCGCCAAGGGTTTTCCACACCACGCCGCCCCAGCCGGCTTCGAAGGCGCGGACCACGTTGTAGGCCTTGTCGGTGGGTGGCGCAGAGGCCAGCCAGAACGGGTTGGGGGCTTTGATACCGGCAAATACAATCGAGAGATCGGCCATTACGCAGCCTCCACGTTCAGCATGAGTTGGGCGTGCATGGCTTCGGCTGCCAGCTTGCCGTGTTGCACCGCCTGCACGGTGAGGTCCTGGCCGAGGCTGACGCAATCGCCCCCCGCATACACGCCGGGAATGCTGGTGCGCAGGTGCTCATCGACAAAAATCCGCTCGCCGACGCGGTGCAGTTGCTGGGCCAGCGGGTCGTGCAGTGCCTCGCTGTCAAAGCCTTGGCCGATGGCCTTGAAGATCGCATCGGCGGCCAGTTCGAAGGTCTCGCCGGTGGGGAGCAGGCGGCCGTTTTCCATGCGTGTGCGCAGGAAGCGCATGCCACGCACATGGCCCTGGTCATCCAGCAGGATTTCTTCGGGTTGGGCCCAGGTCAGCAGGCGGACCTGGTTGGCCTTGGCGATGTCCTGTTCATGGTGGGTGGCGCCCATGTCTGCCAGGCCACGGCGGTACACGAGGTTGACATCGCGGGCGCCGAGGCGGGCCATCTGCACGGCCATGTCGATGGCGGTGTTGCCGGCGCCAAGCACGATGCAGCGGTCGGCCAGGGGCAGTTGGGTGAGGTCGTCGGTTTGGCGCAGTTCGCGGATGTAGTCGGTGGCGGCGAGCAGGCCGGGGGCGTCTTCATGGGGCAGGCCGAGCTGTTTGCTCGCGGCCAGGCCGAGGCCGAGGAAGACTGCGTCGAATTGCTGGTGCAGTTCGCTCAAGCTGAGGTTGTCGCCCAGGCGCTGGCCGTGGCGGATCTCGATGCCGCCGATCTGCAGGAGGAAATCCAGTTCCTTCTGCGCAAAATCATCCACCAGCTTGTACTTGGCGATCCCGTATTCATTCAGGCCGCCGGCTTTTTCCCGCGCTTCGAAAATTACCACGTCATGGCCGTGCAGGGCGCTGCGATGGGCGCAAGCCAGACCGGCCGGCCCGGCGCCCACGACCGCGATGCGTTTGCCGGTGGCGGCGGCGCGGTGGAATGGGTGTTCGCTGAAGTGCGCGTTGTCCACGGCATACCGTTGCAGCAGGCCGATCAGCACCGGCGCGCATTCTTCCGCGTTGTTGCGCACACAGGCCTGCTGGCAAAGGATTTCGGTGGGGCAGACGCGGGCGCAGCTGCCGCCGAGGATATTGGCCGAGAGGATTTTCTGCGCGGCGCCTTGCACGTTGTCGGTGTGGATATTGCGGATGAAGGACGGGATGTCGATCTCGCTGGGGCATGCATTCACGCACGGCGCGTCGTAGCAGTACAGGCAGCGGGAAGCCTCCAGTTGGGCCTGGCGGGCGTTGAGGGGCGGTGCCAGGTCGGTGAAGTGGCTGGCGAGGGTGGGTCCATCCGCTGTGGGATGGGGGAGGTGGGTCAGGGTCTGGATCACGGTGGTGGCCTCACGGTTATTGAGGTTCTGCCTCTGATGGGCATTGGTTTTTGTGTTGTCTGTGCTGGCCTCTTCGCAGGCAAGCCAGCTCCCACATTTGAAAGTGTTCACAAATCTAAATGTAGGAGCGGGCTTGCCCGCGAAGGCGATATCAGCGGTTCACAGCCACTGGCTTGGAATATGCAGCCCGCTTGCTCAACTGCTCAAACACGGGCGGATACGCCGGGCGCTGCACATAGCGCCCGGCACCCCGTTCGGCGCGCAGGTCGCCATCGGCCCAGACCAGCTTGCCCTGGCTCACGGTGTGGCTTGGTACGCCGCGTACGGTCTTGCCTTCGAAGATGTTGAAGTCGACGTTTTGATGGTGGGTCTTGGCGGAAATCGTTCGCGTACCCTCGGGGTCCCACAGCACCAGGTCGGCGTCGGCACCCACGCGGATCGCGCCTTTGCGTGGGTAGAGGTTGAAGATCTTCGCGGTGTTGGTGGAGGTCAGCGCGACGAATTCCTGCATCGACAAACGCCCGGTGTTGACGCCTTCGTCCCACAGCACTGCCATGCGGTCTTCGATGCCGGCGGTGCCGTTGGGGATCTTGCTGAAGTCGTCTCGGCCGGCGGCTTTTTGCTCGGCGCAGAAGCAGCAGTGGTCGGTGGCGGTGGTGTGCAGGTTGCCCGATTGTAAGCCGTGCCACAGCGCCTCCTGGTGCCCGCGTGGGCGGAACGGCGGGCTCATCACGTAGCCTGCGGCGGTCTGCCAGTCGGGGTGGCGGTAGACGCTGTCGTCCAGCAGCAGGTGGCCGGCGAGGACTTCGCCATACACCGGCTGGCCCTTGCTGCGGGAGTAGGTGATTTCATCCAGCGCTTCCTTGGTCGAGACGTGGACCAGGTACAGCGGGGTGCCGATGGTTTCGGCGATGCGAATCGCCCGGCTCGCCGCTTCGCCTTCGACCTGGGAGGGCCGCGACAGCGGGTGCGCTTCGGGCCCGGTGATGCCTTGGGCCATGAGCTTGCGTTGCAGGTGGTACACCAGCTCGCCGTTTTCCGCGTGCACGGTGGGCACCGCGCCTAGTTCGAGGCAGCGCTCGAAGCTGGCGACCAGGGTGTCGTCGGCCGCCATGATTGCGTTCTTGTAGGCCATGAAATGCTTGAAGCTGTTGATGCCGTGGTGGCTGACCAGCTCGGCCATTTCCTCGCGCACCTGCTCGCTCCACCAGGTGATCGCGACGTGGAAGCCGTAGTCGGCGGCGGATTTTTCCGCCCAGCCGCGCCACTGGTGAAAGGCCTCCAGCAGGGACTGCTGCGGGTTGGGAATCACAAAGTCGATGATTGACGTGGTACCGCCCGCCAGACCCGCCGCCGTACCACTGAAAAAGTCTTCACTGGCCACGGTGCCCATGAAGGGCAGTTGCATATGGGTGTGGGGGTCGATGCCGCCGGGCATCAAATATTGGCCGCTGCCGTCGAGTATTTCAGTGCCGGCGGGAATATCCAGGTCCGTGCCAATGGCGCGGATTAGACCGCCTGCGCATAAAACATCGGCGCGGTAACTTTCATCATGGGTAATAACGGTGGCGCCACGGATCAACAGCGACATGTCGAGTTCCTCACAGGCTTGACCGGCTTATGCCAGTTCTAAGTGTTGTAATGCTGCTTGCCGATAGGTGGGTTAATTCCT
This sequence comes from Pseudomonas sp. 18.1.10, assembly GCF_024655625.1. Classification (NCBI taxonomy): domain Bacteria; kingdom Pseudomonadati; phylum Pseudomonadota; class Gammaproteobacteria; order Pseudomonadales; family Pseudomonadaceae; genus Pseudomonas; species Pseudomonas sp. 18.1.10. The sequence continues at coordinate 2,070 of NZ_JANLGL010000225.1, read as the reverse complement.
GTCAGCGGTGACAGGAATAGAAACTAGCCCGAGTTTTTCGATTGGGCAAGAAGATTTTTTATAAGCTTATATTGTTATTAAGGTGTTGATTTTTAACGATTAAAAATACAAATCACCAAAATGAAGCGGGCGTTCACCGTTTTGACGCACTTGACAGGTTCTTAAATTGAGCAACATTTCTTATTGCAAATCAGACGCTTGAGATATGCCGCTTGACGGCAACGGGAAATAAAAATAATTGTGTTGCACCAGATTGAGTCCTGCCAGTTCTGGCAACTTCCACCGGGTTTAGCCTGAGCCCAGTGAGCAGCGCTGTAGGTTTAATCGGAAAGCTGAATAACATCAGCCAGTTATATAAGCGGTTCGGGTGTGGTGACAGTTGTCGGCACGATTATTGAGTGCAGTGGCGGCTGGCCGGACCCGTGATGTCATGTTGTTTACGAGGTACTCCGGCCATCCAGCGAAAAGCGTTGGATGAGCAACAATAATTCGAAAAAACCGTGGAGCGGCCATGCAACAGAACAGATCGCAAGTCATTGAGCGCAACGGCCTGTACGAACTCGACGCCGGTCCCGACGTCCTCGACAGCCCGCGCTACAACCACGACATGGCACCGACCAAGGTGCATGAACGAACCTGGAACAAGTGGCACATCACCGCGTTGTGGGTCGGCATGTCGATCTGCGTGCCCACCTATACGCTGGGCGGGGTGCTCACCGCGTACTTCGGCTTGTCGGTGGGCGAGGCGCTGATGGCGATCCTGCTGGCCAATATCGTGGTGCTGATCCCGCTGACCCTCAACGCGTTTCCCGGGACCAAGTACGGCATTCCGTTTCCGGTGCTGTTGCGTTCGTCGTTCGGCATTCTCGGTTCCAACGTGCCGTGTCTGATTCGCGCGCTGGTGGCGTGCGGCTGGTTTGGTATCCAGACGATGTTTGGCGGGCTGGCGATTCACTTGTTCCTCGGTTCGATTTTCGAAGGCTGGAAGTCCCTCGGCGGCACCGGTGAAGTGATCGGCTTCATGATTTTCTGGTGCCTGAATTTGTGGGTGGTGCTGCGCGGTGCCGAGTCGATCAAGCGCCTGGAAACCCTGTCGGCACCGTTGCTGGTGGCGGTGGGGATTGGTTTGCTGGTGTGGGCGATGCCCAATGTGTCCCTCAGCGAATTGATGGCGATCCCGCCGAAGCGCCCGGAAGGCGCGAGCCTCACCGGCTACTTCATGGCCGGCCTGACCGCGATGGTGGGGTTCTGGGCCACCTTGTCGCTGAATATCCCCGACTTCAGCCGCTACGCGAAAAGCCAGAAGGACCAGATCCTCGGGCAGATCTTCGGCTTGCCGCTGACCATGTTCCTGTTCGCCGCGCTGGGCGTAATCATGACGGCGGCGTCGGTGAAACTGGTGGGGGTGAGCGTGTCCGATCCGGTGACCTTGATCGGGCATATCCAGAGCCCCGTGTGGGTAGCGATTGCGATGTTGCTAATCATCATCGCCACCTTGTCCACCAACACGGCGGCGAACATTGTCTCGCCGACCAATGACTTCCAGAACATCGCGCCGAAGCTCATTAACCGCACCACGGCGGTGATCCTCACCGGGTTGGTGGGGTTGGCGCTAATGGGGCATGAGCTGCTGAAAAAGCTCGGCTTGATCGTTTCCGATGTGAGCCTGGAGACGGTCTATTCCAACTGGTTGCTCGGCTATTCCAGCCTGCTGGGGCCGATAGCCGGGATCATGGTGGTGGACTATTTCATCACCCGCAAACAGCAACTGGACCTGGCCGGCCTGTACCGTGATGACGTGTACCCGGCGTGGAACTGGAGCGGGTTTATCGCCTTTGGCGTGCCGGTGGTGCTGACGTTGCTGTCGTTGGGCAGTGATGCGTTCAGCTGGTTCTACAGCTATGGCTGGTTTACCGGTTCGGCGTTGGGTGGCTTGCTGTATTACGCCCTGAATGCCAAACGCACGGTCAGCCCAGTCGCGATTAAAAGTTGAAATGCAATCCAAATGTGGGAGCGGGCTTGCTCGCGAATGCGGTGTATCAGAAACAGATGTGCTTGCTGACACACCGC
>NZ_JANLGL010000224.1:0-8709 GCF_024655625.1 Pseudomonas sp. 18.1.10 | reverse complement strand
AGTCGGTGAATTTGTATCTGACTGACCGTATTCGCGAGCAAGCCCGCTCCCACATAAAGCAGATCTCACTAACGTCAGGCTTTGGCCGGCAACACATCGTTGGCAATCATTTCGCCAAACGGCCCGGTAAGGTTGGTGATGCCGCGCCCGGCTAGGCTGGCGTACGGCTCCGGCAGCAACGGGAACACCAGTTCGGCAAAGCGGTAGGCCTCTTCCAAGTGCGGGTAGCCGGAGAAAATGAAGCTCTCGATCCCCAGGTCAGCGTATTCCTTGATGCGCGCGGCCACTTGCTGCGGGTTGCCCACCAGCGCGGTGCCGGCGCCGCCGCGCACCAGGCCGACACCGGCCCACAGGTTGGGGGCGATCTCCAGGTTGTCGCGGCGCCCGTCATGCAGCGCGGCCATGCGGCGCTGGCCTTCGGAGTCAAAACGCGAGAAGGACTTTTGCGCGGCGGCGATGGTTTCATCGCTGATGTGTTCGATCAGTTTGTCGGCGGCTTTCCAGGCGTCTTCCTCGGTCTCGCGCACGATCACATGCAGGCGAATGCCGAATTTCACCGTGCGGCCATGGCGGGCGGCGCGCTCACGCACATCGGCGAGTTTTTCGGCGACGGCGGCGGGCGGCTCGCCCCAGGTCAGGTACACATCCACCTGTTCGGCGGCGAGGTCGTGGGCGGCGTCTGAGGAACCGCCGAAGTACAGCGGCGGATACGGCTTCTGCACCGGTGGGTAAAGGGCCTTGGCATTCTGCACCCGCAGGTGTTTGCCTTCGAAATCTACCGATTCGCCCTGCAACACGCGGCGCCAGATCTGGAGGAATTCGTCGGAGACTTCGTAGCGTTCGCTGTGGTCGAGGAAACTGCCGTCGCCACGGTTTTCGTCGGGGTCGCCGCCGGTCACCACGTTAATCAGCAACCGGCCGTTGGACAGGCGGTCCAGGGTGGCGGCCATGCGTGCGGAAACGGTGGGCGAAATGATGCCCGGACGGACCGCCACCAGGTAACGCAGGCGTTCGGTGAGCGGTACCAGCGCCGAGGCGATAACCCAGGAGTCTTCGCACGAGCGTCCGGTAGGAATCAGCACACCGTAGTAACCGAGGCTGTCAGCGGCTTGCGCAACTTGCTTCAGGTAGTTGAGGGTGACGGGCCGCGCACCTTGGGTGGTGCCCAGGTAATGACCGTCGCCGTGGGTCGGCAGAAACCAGAAAACATCCATGACAAATCCTTAAGCGATTTTCAGCAGAGAGGGGGAGTGCGCAGCGAACAAAGGCGCTGCGCGTTCTGCCGCAAGGCGGATACGGCCCTTCAAGGGCTCACTGGTTATTTGGTAATCGGTGAAATCGGCCTCGGTGGCGTACACGCCGATCGGCAAGGTCAGGGCCTGGAAGAAGCTGAACAGCGGGCGCAGTTGGTGATCGAGGACCAGCGCGTGGCGTTCACTGCCGCCGGTCGCGGCTAACAGCACGGGGGTGTCGATCAAGGCGTTGAGGCCGACCAGATCGAACAGATGCTTGAGCAACCCAGGGTAGGAACCGCGATAGACCGGCGCCGCTACGATCAGCAGGTCGGCCTGTTCGATGGCCAACAGTTGCTTTTCGACCTCGGCGGGTAATTCGTCGCGGGACAGCGCCCCGCCCAAAGGTCGGGCAATGTCGCCCAGTTCGATCAAGGTGGTCTGGATCGGCAGCAAGGCGGCCAGTTCAGCCAGCACCGCTTGGGTCAAGACGAGGGTACGGGACGGGCGCCAGGTTCCGCCGGAGAGGGCAACGACATTCAGGGGACGGGTCATGAACAGTTCCTTTTTCAACAGGGGGTCGTAGCAAGTAGGTGCAACGTGTTGAGCAAGAGCTGTACCAATGGCTGCGGGCCTTGATTGGCGTGGGCTGTAGGCTCGAGGCGGAAAACCGCGGGTGTTGCCTGCCTGCTGAATTGTTGAATGGCTGTTGCCTGGGCAACAGTTGCGTGGCGAACAGTTCCGGTCGGGTGTGTGGCCATTTATAGAGGGTTAGGTTTATTCCGTAAATGAACGTATTTCCATATTTATAGACCATAAAGAAATATATAAGGGCGGCTATAGAAGGTGTCGCGATGGCTGATAGCGACTATCACGGGAGGTGATTTTTCACTGTGAAGGTGCGGGAGTAGCCTGTGTCCATTGACTCGAAACCTACTTCGCAGAGCCCTCGCCATGCACCGATTGCTAACTGTTTGCTTGTTGCTTGTCACCGCCGTCCTCGCTGGATGTGCGACCCATCCGTCCCCTGAGTTGCGTCCTTACACGGCCGACGAAAGCAAACAGTTGGCGCTGGAAGCGTTGAACCGTCGCGGTTTGTCGTTTGATGAATACCAACAGCAGCGGGCCGCGCTGACTGGCCAGCCACAGAAGCCGTTCGGCTTTGATCGCAGCGGCGAGATGAACGCCGAACGCAGCGTGACCCTGCAGGGTCGTCCCAGTTGAGTACGGCATTGGCCGTGAAGAGCCCGAGGTTTTCCTTCAGGAACCTCGGGCTTTTTGTTTTCCATGGCATGACTTCAGCCTGTTAAGCTGAATTTCAGGAGCGTTCCTACGCACATTTACCTAAAGTGGTCCTTTTTTAATGGCATTCGATCGGTTAAACCTGACGACCTCTGTCCTGGTCGATGCCCCTGAGACGCTGCTCTCGGGAACCTGCTCTGCGAGTCTTTAATGTCATGAATAAACGTCCGTTGTATTTCGACTACGCCGCCACCACGCCGGTGGATGAGCGGGTTATCCAGGTCATGGTTGAGTGTCTGGGTTTCAACGCCAATTTCGGCAACCCTGCGTCCAGTTCCCACGCGTTCGGCCAAGCGGCCCGGCAAACGGTTGAACAGGCGCGCCGCCAGGTGGCCGAGCTGGTCGGTGCCCAGGCTGAGCAGATCGTCTGGACTTCCGGTGCCACCGAATCCAACAACCTCGCCATCAAGGGCGTGGCCCAGGCGCGGGGCGTGGCGGGTGGGCATATCATCACCAGCCAGATCGAGCACAAGGCCACGCTGGACACCGCGCGGCAACTGCAGGAAGCCGGCGTGGCCGTGACTTACCTGGTGCCGGACGCCGATGGACTGATTACTGCCGACGCGGTGAGCGAAGCGTTGCGTGAAGACACCTTCCTGGTGTCGTTGATGTTGGTGAACAACGAGTTGGGCACTCTCAACGACATCCAGGGCATTGGCGCGCGGGTGCGTGAGCATGGCGCGTTGTTGCATGTGGATGCCGCGCAAGGGGCGGGCAAGGTGGCAATCGACCTGGCTGAATGGCCGGTGGACCTGATGTCGTTTTCCGCGCACAAACTGTACGGCCCCAAGGGCATCGGCGCGTTGTACGTCGGGCCGCGGGCGCAGCAGAAGGTGTTGGCGCAGATCCACGGCGGCGGTCACGAAGGCGGTTTGCGCTCCGGTACCCTGGCGACCCATCAGATTGCTGGCATGGGCACGGCCTTCGCCCTGGCGGCGGCGTCATTCGTTGAAGAGAAGGCCGTCATCGTGGCTTTGCGCCAGCGCCTGCTGGATCAATTGGAAGGCGTTGCGGGTGTGCGCCTCAATGGCAGCGCGACGCAGCGGATTCCCCATACCCTGAGCCTCACGTTCGGCGAGGGCGAATTCAATACAGCAGCGTTGAGCGCGGGGCTCGCGTTTTCGGCGACCTCGGCGTGTAACTCGGCAAGCAACGCGCCGTCCCACGTCCTGCTGGCGTTGGGGCATGACGCGCGCAGTGCCGGCCGTACCATTCGCTTGAGCCTGGGGCGGTTTACTACCGAGCAGGATATCGACCAAGCTGCACAGTTAATCAAGGCGGCACTGGCCAGCGCACCGGCGTTCTGGGCGGTCTGATCCATTTTTCGCAACACATAACAATTATTCGTGGTTAGCAGGAGACACAATGAGTACGCAGCCCTTGACCCGTGGAACGGTGCCCCAGCGCCTGGCGCAGACCCGCGAACTGATGCGCCGCGAGGGCATTCATGCCCTGCTGGTGCCTTCAGCCGACCCGCACTTGTCCGAGTATTTGCCGGGCTACTGGCAGGGGCGCCAATGGTTGTCGGGGTTTCACGGCTCGGTGGGCACGCTGATTGTCACTGCGGATTTCGCCGGGGTATGGGCCGATAGCCGCTATTGGGAACAGGCAACCAAGGAACTCAAGGGCAGTGGTATCGAGTTGGTGAAGCTACAGCCGGGCCAACCTGGGCCGCTGGAATGGCTGGCCGAGCAAACACCGGAAGGTGGTGTGGTGGCGGTGGATGGCGCAGTAATGGCCGTGGCTTCGGCGCGTACCCTGGGTGGGAAACTAGCGGAGCGCGGTGCACGTCTGCGTACCGATATCGACCTGCTGAACGAGGTCTGGCAAGACCGCCCGACGTTGCCCAACCAGCCGATCTATCAACACCTGCCGCCCCAGGCCACTGTCAGCCGTGGCGAGAAGCTCGCCGCACTGCGCGCCAGCCTGAAAGAGAAGGGGGCCGACTGGCACTTTATCGCCACCCTGGATGACATCGCATGGCTGTTCAACCTGCGTGGCGCCGATGTGTCGTTTAACCCGGTGTTTGTTTCCTTCGCGTTGATAAATCAGCAGCACGCCACGTTGTTTGTGGCGCTGAGCAAAGTCGATGCAGCGCTACGCGCAGTGCTGGAGCAGGATGGCGTCAGCCTGCGTGATTACAGCGAAGTAGCGGATGCATTGCGCGCAGTGCCAGCGGGCGCCAGTGTGCAGGTCGATCCGGCACGCGTCACGGCGGGCCTGCTGGAGAACCTTGATAGTGGCGTCAAGCTCGTGGAAGGGCTGAATCCGACCACGCTGGCCAAGTCGCGCAAGAGCCTGGCGGACGCGGAACACATCCGTCAGGCCATGGAGCAGGACGGTGCGGCGTTGTGTGAATTCTTTACTTGGCTGGAAGGTGCGTTGGGCCGTGAACGTATCACCGAGCTGACTATTGATGAGCAACTGACTGCTGCGCGTACCCGTCGTCCGGGTTATGTGTCGCTGAGTTTCAATACCATCGCTGCGTACAATGCCAACGGGGCGATGCCGCACTACCATGCCACCGAAGAAGAGCATGCGCTGATCGAAGGTGATGGCTTGTTGCTGATCGACTCGGGTGGCCAGTACCTGGGCGGCACCACGGACATCACGCGGATGGTGCCGGTCGGTACGCCGAGTGACGAGCAGAAGCGCGATTGCACGCGGGTGCTCAAGGGCGTGATCGCCTTGTCCCGTGCGCATTTCCCCAAGGGCATCCTGTCGCCATTGCTGGACGCCATCGCCCGCGCGCCGATCTGGGCCGAGGGTGTGGACTACGGCCACGGCACAGGCCACGGTGTAGGTTATTTCCTCAACGTGCATGAAGGCCCGCAGGTGATCGCCTACCAGGCCGTGGCCGCGCCGCAAACAGCGATGCAGCCGGGCATGATTACGTCGATCGAGCCGGGTACTTATCGTCCAGGGCGTTGGGGCGTGCGTATCGAGAACCTGGTATTGAACCGTGAAGCGGGCAAGACCGAGTTTGGTGAGTTCCTCAAGTTTGAAACCCTGACCCTGTGCCCGATCGACACGCGCTGCCTGGAACCGTTGCTGCTGACGGCGGACGAGCGGGAGTGGTTCAACGCCTACCATGCTGAAGTACGCGAGCGCCTGAGCCCGTTGCTCAGTGGCGCTGCGCTTGAATGGTTGCAGGTGCGTACGGCGGCTATTTGAGCAGGGCTTCGCGCACAAATTCCAGACGGTCCTGACCGAAGAACAGCTGATTGCCTACAAACAGGCTGGGTGCGCCGAACACGCCGCGTTGAATGGCTTGTTCGGTCTTGTCCTTGAGGGCGGTCTTGACGCTTTCGTCATTGGCGAGGGCCAAGACCTCCTCAGGATCAAAGCCGTGTTCGGTGAGTACTCTGGCGACGACGGCGGGATCGCCGAGGTGAAGGCCGTCTACCCAGAGGGCGCGAAACAGGCAATCGACAAAGCCGTCGAAGCGTTCAGGCTGGCGCATTTGGATACCGGTGACTGCACGCATCAGCACCAGGGTGTTGATCGGGAAGTGCGGGTTGAACCTGAGGGTTACCTGGTAGCGCTGGGCGTATCGAGCCAGGTCGTCGAACATGTAGCGACCCTTTGCAGGGACGGCGATGGGGGAGGCATTGCCGGTGGCTTTGAACACCCCGCCTAACAGCATGGGCTGGTACACCAGTTGGGCTGCGGTTTCGGCGCACAGTGCGGGGAGTTGGGTATATGCCAGATAGCTGGCGGGGCTGCCGAGGTCGAAGAAGAACTCCAGGGTTTTATTCATGGCTGATGCTCTCTGCTTATTGTTATGGGGCTTACCAGGGTTCATTCCAGGGGCGCAGATCCAGTTCAAATGTCCAGGCGTCGCGTGGCTGGCTGTGCAGGTACCAATAGTTGTCGGCAATGTGCTCGGGGTTGAGAATGCCGTCCTGGTCCTTGAGGGCGTATTTTTGCGGGAAATTGTCGCGAATAAAGTCGGTGTCGATGGCACCATCGACCACCACATGGGCGACGTGGATATTTTTCGGGCCCAGTTCCCTCGCCATGCTCTGCGCGAGCGCGCGAATGCCGTGCTTGGCCCCGGCGAATGCGGCAAAGCCTGCGCCACCCCGTAATCCTGCGGTAGCACCGGTGAACAGGATTGTGCCTCGGTTGCGGGTGACCATGCGCTTGGCGACTTCGCGTGCATTCAGGAACCCTGAAAAACAGGCCATCTCCCAGATCTTGAAATACTTGCGTGCGGTTTCTTCGAGGATGCTGCAGGGGACGTTGGCGCCGATGTTGAAGACGAACGCTTCAATGGGCCCCAGCTCGGTTTCAATCTGTTCGACCAATGCGATCACATCGTCTTCTTTGCGTGCATCGCAGGCAAAGCCATGGGCTTCGCCGCCTGCGAATCGGATGCTGTCTACCAGGGGCTGCAATTTGTCTGCGCTGCGGCGGGTGACACAGGCGACATAGCCTTCGCGGGCAAAGCGTTTGGCAATGGCGCCACCGGTGGCATCACCAGCACCCACTACCAATACGATTTTCTTGTTGTGCGTCATGGGAACTCCGTTGGCTCGATAGTCGAGCAGGAGTCTAGACGCAGTGCCGCCAAGGGCTGGGTTTGTCGCGGGAATTAAATGCGAGCAGTCGGTGGTTGACTGCTCGGGCGATTATTTGCAAATGACGATCATACTGCGACTGGTGTAGCCGGCAGGGTTAAGGCCGAAGGGGTAGTCCCCTGGTTCCTCGGAGTTGTCACCGGACTTGGCGATAACCCGGTAGCCTTTTGCGCCGCAGGAGTTGGTAGCACTGGTGTAGCACTGGTCCCAGGAGGACGACAGGCCCGAACAGTTGATATGCAGCCCTTTTTTGCCCCGTTTTACTTCTGTCTTGGTGGTCGCGGCACAGCCAGCAATGGCCATGACCATTAACAGTATCAAAATTCGCTTCATTCCTATCCTTAATAGCCACTTCGCAGTACTTGAAGTTGGCTCTGCTCGCTCTCGAGTGTAGCGTTCGCGCTGTCCCTGTCGAAAATCTCCATGAATGACATTCGTTTACAGCATAAACATGGCCTAAATGAGCGGCAAATACCAGAGCTACCTGCAAAGATGCCTCAATCCGCCGCAACCAGTGGTTTTGATTCGTTGCGCATTGTCAGCGTGGCACCGACGGAGGCCAGGATGATGCAGGTGATGGCCAGCCATTGTGCCAGGGACAGGTGTTCTTGCAGGAATAACAGGCCAGAGAGTGCGCCGAATGCGGGTTCAATACTCATGAGGGTGCCGAAGGTGCGGGCGGGGAGGCGTGTCAGTGCAACCATCTCCAAGGTGTAGGGCAAGGCCGTGGACAGAATGGCGACACCGATGGCGACTGGGATCAGGGTGGGGGTCAGCAATGCAGCGCCGGCATGGACAATACCAATTGGCGCGATAAACAAGGCGGCGATCATCACACCCAATGCGGCGGTCTGGACGCCGTTGTCGTTGCCGGCTTTTTGGCCGAACAGGATATAGAGTGCCCAGCAGACGCCAGCGCCCAGGGCATAGGCGGCGCCGATCAAGTCGATGCCGTGGCTGGCCTCTCCCATGGGGATCAATAGCAGCAGTCCGATGATTGCCAGGCCAATCCACAGGAAGTCGACGGCTCGTCGCGATGCGTAGATGGCTACGGCGAGCGGCCCGGTGAACTCTAGCGCTACGGCAATACCCAGGGGGACTGTGCGCAACGACATATAGAACAGAAAGTTCATACCCCCCAGCGCGATGCCGTAGATGACCACGGTACGCAGCGACTTTGCCGTCAGCTTGGCACGCCATGGCCGCAATAGAAGCAGCATGATCACGCTGGCGAAAACCAGGCGCAGGGTTGTGGTGCCCTGCGCTCCGACTGTAGGAAACATGCTTTTGGCCAGTGAGGCGCCGGATTGAATAGACGCCATGGCGATCAGCAGCAGGCCGACAGGAAACAATGCCGAGGCCAGGCTACGGGAGGAGGTGGTCATTGGGGTGTTCGTCCGAGGTCATATATAGAGAAGCATTGGGCGCTATGATGCTTAACTGTTTGAGGCTGAGCAATATATTGCTCAGTTTTCTTGGTTTGCTTCTTCTATATAGAGGGAGTTTGGTTTTTTCGGCTTGTTTGATAGAAAAACCAAATTAACGGTTGACGGCAGATTTCAGATGTCTATAATTCGCCCCACTTCCGGCGC
>NZ_JANLGL010000223.1:0-8764 GCF_024655625.1 Pseudomonas sp. 18.1.10 | reverse complement strand
AGTTAGAACAGCTTTGACTGACACACCGCATTCGCGAGCAAGCCCGCTCCCACATATAAAGCCGCTTTCACTGAAGTTAAGCAGCGTCTCTGATCTTGTGCAACGAAGCCGCAACCAACTTGCCAAACGCATCCACCGGCCCCTGCAAGTTGCCCAGGAAGTGCGGATAGATCAGCCACAAATCCATCACCGGCTTGAAGTCCTTGAGCGGCATCACCGCCAGTTGCTCCCGGTGGGCGCTACGCTCCAGCAACGGCCGCGGCACCAAACCCAGCCCCAGGCCATCGGCGACCAGGCCCAGTTGCAGCTCGGTGCCAAACGTCTCCAGGTTCACCCGCAAGGCCAGGCCCTGATCGGACAAGGTGCGCTGCAACCCCGCACGGAAGCCGCAGCCATCCGGGTTGAGAATCCAGCCGTCCTGGTACACATCCGCCAGCTTGCACGGCTTCTTCGGTAACTGCGCCTTGGCACACACCACCACCAACTCCATCTTGCCGATGGATTCGCCAACGATGTTGTCGGGGAAGATCTTGCCCGCCGGGAACAACGCCGCCGCCGCGTCCAACTCACCGCGCTCGATCTTGCCCACCAGTTGGCTGCCCCAGCCGGTGGCGACCTGGGCGCGCAGGTCGGCGTATTCGGTGCGCAGGTGCTTGAGGGCATCGAGCAGCACCACGTCGCCGATGGTCTGCGGCACGCCCAGGCGCAGCAGGCCGGTGGGCGGTGCGTCGGTGGCCACCAGTTCCCGCAGGGCATCCATCTCGCGCAGGATCAGCCGGCATTGCTCATACACGCGGGTGCCGATCAATGTGGGTTTGAGCGGCTTGGTATTGCGGTCGAACAGCTCCACCCCCAGCGCCTGCTCAAAGTTCTGCACGCGACGGGTGATGGCGGGCTGGGTCAGTTGCAATGATTCGGCGGCATGGCTGATGGACTGGCAACGAATCACTTCGACAAAGGCGTCTATATCGTCAATTTTCATTTGGGCCGCACATAGAGAACAGTCAATAAGATGTGTGCGAAGCATAGTTGCAGGATTGCTATCTGAATAGTCCGCGCTGTGATCGATAACGTCTAAGCCTAGTCGGCGCGGTTCTAAATTACCTTCAGCTATAAGCTAATCATTAAAAAATAGCATATTAACTATAAACATTATGCTTAGATAAGCCTCATCAACACCGACTGATGGAATCGTCATGACCCAGGCCACGCACCCCGAAAGACTCAGAGCCTTTATTGGCGCCCTGGCGGAACTGATCGACGGCAACCCACGCGAAGGCGACCTGTTGCACCGTGGCGGCAAGCTGTTGGCGCAACTGGTCAGCCATGATGACTGGCTCCCCGATGAATTCGCCCAACCCAACCCCGAGCGTTACCAGCAGTTCCTGCTGCATGCCGATTCGCGCCAGCGCTTCAGCATCGTCAGCTTTGTGTGGGGGCCGGGGCAAAGCACGCCGATTCATGACCATCGGGTGTGGGGGCTGATCGGCATGTTGCGCGGCGCAGAGCTTTCCCAAGGTTTCGCACGCGCCCCCGACGGCAGCCTGGTGGCCGAGGGCAAGCCGATTGCATTGGTGCCGGGCCAGGTGGAAGCGGTGTCGCCCAAGGTCGGCGACATCCATCAAGTCAGCAATGCCCACAGCGACCAGGTGTCCATCAGCATCCATGTGTACGGCGCCAATATCGGTGCGGTACGCCGCGCGGTGTACCAGCCCGACGGCAGCGAGAAACTGTTTATCTCCGGTTATTCCAACGCCTTCCTCCCGAATATCTGGGATTTGTCCAAAGAAAAGAGCCCTGCCCTATGAGCACCGTATCGACCCGAAGCTTCGCCCAGATCCGCCAGGCCCTGTTGGACCGTCATGAAGTCGCCCTGATCGACGTGCGCGAAGAAGCGCCGTTCGCCGAATCCCACCCGCTGTTTGCCGCCAACATCCCGCTGTCCAAGCTGGAGCTGGAGGTGTACTCGCGTATTCCACGCCGTGATACCCAGGTCACCGTCTACGACAACGGCGAAGGCCTCGCCGCCCGCGCCGCCGAGCGCCTGGTCGCGTTGGGCTACACCCAGGTCAGCCTGCTCGACGGTGGCCTGGACGGTTGGCGCCAGGCCGGTGGCGAGCTGTTTATCGACGTCAACGTGCCCAGCAAGGCCTTTGGCGAACTGGTGGAAAGCGAGCGTCACACGCCGTCCCTGGCCGCCGAAGAAGTGCAGGCCCTGCTCGACAGCCAAGCCGATGTGGTAGTGCTCGACGCCCGCCGTTTCGACGAATACCAGACCATGAGCATCCCCACCGGCATCAGCGTGCCCGGGGCTGAATTGGTCCTGCGCGCCCGTGAGCTGGCGCCCGATCCGGCCACGCGCATTATCGTCAATTGCGCCGGACGCACCCGCAGCATCATCGGCACGCAGTCGCTGATTAACGCCGGCGTGGCCAACCCGGTAGCGGCGTTGCGCAACGGCACCATCGGCTGGACGCTGGCCGGGCAGAAACTCGCCCACGGCCAATCACGTCGCTTTGCACCGACCTCGGAAGAACACCGCCAAGTCGCCGCCGTGGACGCGCACCGCGTTGCCGACAAGGCCCGCGTCGGCCGTGCCAGCCTCGCCGACCTAACGCGTTGGCAGCAGGAAGCACAGCGCACCACCTACCTGTTCGACGTGCGCACCCCGGAAGAATTCGCAGCCGGCCACCTGCCGGGCGCGCGCTCGACGCCGGGCGGCCAACTGGTGCAGGAAACCGACCATGTGGCCAGCGTGCGCGGTGCACGCATCGTGCTGGCGGATGATGATGGTGTGCGCGCCAATATGTCCGCGTCCTGGCTCGCCCAACTGGGCTGGGAAGTGCATGTGCTGGACGGCCTGCAAGCGGCACATTTCAGTGAGCAAGGTGCGTGGGTCGCCCCCGTGCCAGCCCCGCCGCAAGCCGAGTCGATCAGCCCGCACACCCTCGCCGAGTGGCTGGCCCATGGCGATACCGTGGTGCTGGACTTCACCGCCAGCGCCAACTACGTCAAGCGCCATATCCCCGGTGCCTGGTGGGCCTTGCGGGCGCAACTGCCCGCCGCCCTGGCCAAGGCGCCCGCCGCCGAGCGCTACGTGTTGACCTGCGGCAGCAGCCAGTTGGCGCGCCTCGCGGTGGCCGAAGTCGAAGCCATCACCGGCAAGCAAGTGTTCCTGCTGCAAGACGGCACCGCCGGCTGGATCAACGCCCAACTGCCGCTGGAAGAGGGTGAAAGCCACCTCGCCTCGCCGCGCATCGACCGCTATCGCCGCCCGTACGAAGGCACCGACAACCCCAAGGAAGCCATGCAGGCGTACCTGGACTGGGAATTCGGCCTGGTGGCCCAACTGGCCCGCGACGGCACCCACGGTTTCTACGTGATCTGACCACCCCCGATCCACCTGCACCCACACCGGGTGCAGGCACCCATCCGACCCCTCTCCAGGCGGAGGCTGAACCCCTGTGGCGAGGGAGCTTGCTCCCGTTGGGTCGTGAAGCGACCCCAGGCAACCAAGGCATCAAGGACTGGGCCGGCGCCTATTACTGAACACGCCTGGCGTACAACTTCTGAGGCCCCGACATGACTGAATTGAGCTGCGATGTGTTGATCGTCGGCGGCGGCCTGGCGGGCACCTGGGCCGCCATCGCGGCGGCCCGCGAAGGGGTCAGGGTGATCCTGGTGGACAAGGGTTACTGCGGCACCAGCGGCGTCACCGCCACCGCCGGCCCAGGCCATTGGTGGGTGCCGCCCGGCGCCCGCGAAGCCGCCATCGACAAACGCCTGGGCACCGCCTACGGCCTGGCCGACGCGCGCTGGATGGCCCGCGCCATCGACACCACCTGGACCAGCCTGCCGGGCCTTGGCGACTACTACGCCTTCCCGCAAAACCAACACGGCGATACCCAATACCGTGGCCTGCGCGGCCCGGAATACCTGCGCGGCCTGCGCCGCCGCGTGCTCGACAGCGGCGTGACGATCCTCGACCACCACCCGGCCCTGGAGCTGCTGCGCGACGACCACGGCCGCGTGGCCGGTGCTCGTGGCTGGCGGCGACAGGCCGGTGGCGACTGGCTGATCCGCGCCGGCGCGGTGGTACTGGCCACCGGCGGTTGCGCGTTCCTCTCGCGCCTGCTGGGCAACCACACCAACACCGGCGACGGCTACCTGATGGCCGCCGAAGCCGGTGCCGAACTGTCGGGCATGGAATTCTCCAACTACTACTGCATCGCCGCAGCGGGCAGCAGCATGACCCGTTCGATGGTGTACAGCTTTGGCGACTACTTCGACGCGGCGGATCGGCCCTTGGCGATCAGTGGCGGCCCGGGGTTTACCGAGGACTTGGCCAGGGCGCTGCTCAACGGCCCGGTGTATTGCCGCTTGAACCGGGTGCCCGCCGAGATTCGCGCACAGCTGCCGAGCATCCAGCCTAACTTGATGCTGCCGTTTGATCGGCGCGGGGTGGACCCGTATCGCCAGCGGTTTGCGGTAACCCTGCACCCCGAAGGCACCATTCGCGGCGTCGGGGGTTTGCGCCTGCTTGATGATGACTGCCAGACCAGCGTGCCCGGCGTGTTCGCCGCCGGTGATGCGGCCAGCCGTGAACCGATTGCCGGCGCCACATCGGGTGGCGGCGCGCAGAACTCGGCGTGGGCGTTGTCCACCGGGCAATGGGCCGGGCGCGGCGCGGCACGCTTGGCGCGGCTCAAGCTTGCGTATCACGGCGCACTGCATGGGTTCGATGGCGCTGCGGGGGGCAGTGCGCAACTGATCCAACGGATCCAGGCTGAAGTCCATCCACTGGACAAGAACCTGTTCCGCAGCGGCGAGCAATTGGACCGCTCGCTGCGCGAACTCGACAACATCTGGGATCAGGTGCGCAGCACACAGCCTGGCACCAACCCCCTACGCGCCCGCGAAACCGCCGCCATGGCCGCCACTGCGCGCTGGTGCTACACCGCGGCCGCGTTGCGCAAGGAGAGTCGCGGCATGCACCAGCGCAGTGACACGCCGCAGCAGAGCGCGCGGTATGACGGGCATTTGCGCGTGTCCGGTGTGGACCAGATACAAACGCGCTTCGACCCCATTTCCCCGAGCTATTAGAGGGCTCCCTCGCCACAAGTGATTCACACACAAGAGATACCCAACATGATTGAACTGATCTACTCCGACCTGTGCAACGGCTGCGGCCACTGCATCACCGTGTGCCCCACCAATGTGCTGGCCGCCGACGGGCTGGGCAAACCCGTAATCGCCGAGCAACAGGCCTGCCAGACCTGCTTCATGTGTGAGTTGTATTGCAGCAGCGATGCGCTCTACGTCGACCCGGACGTCGAACACCCGCGCCATCCCGACCCAGTGGCAGTGCGTGAGGCCGGGTTGCTCGGGCAATACCGCCGCGACTCGGGGTGGGATGAATGGGCGGATGATCCCAGGCATCAGAATGAGCATTGGCGCATGGATGGGATCTTTGCGTTGGCGCGCAGCCCTCAATCAAATGCAACAAACAAATAATCAATCACCACATAATCAATATTTTTAATAATTAACATATAACCAAAAAGAACTTCACAGAGCGTTCTTATGGGAATAACGTCAACCCACTCACCGACCCCTTCTCCAGGCGGAGGTAGCCGAACCCTTTCTTGATCTGCCTGGAGCCTGCATCCCATGGTCTTTACCACCCCCTTCAAACGCCTGCTCCTGGGCACTGCCCTCGCCCTCGGCCTGCTCGGCACCGCCCACGCCGCCGACCTGCAACCGCTGCGGGTGGCCAATCAGAAATCGACGATCAAGGCGCTGCTGGAAGTCTCCGGCGAAACCAAAAATGTGCCCTACGAAATCCAGTGGTCGGAATTCCCCTCGGCCTCGCCCTTGGGCGAAGCCCTGAATGCCGGTGCGGTGGATATCGGCGCCCTCGGCGATGCGCCTTACGTCTTCGCCCTCGGTGCAGGGGCCTCGCTCAAGGTGGTCAGCATCATCCACGCCGAAGGGCGCAACACCACCGCCCTGCTGGTGAACAAGGACTCGCCGATCAAGACCGTGGCGGATCTGAAAGGCAAGAAAATCGTCACCGGGCGCGGTTCCATCGGCCATTACCTCGCGATCAAGGCCTTGGCCACTGCCGGCCTGAGCACCAAGGATGTGCAGTTCATTTTCCTGCTGCCCAGCGAATCGCGCCTGGTGCTGGACAACGGCACCGCCGACGCCTGGGCCACCTGGGACCCGTACACCACCGTGGTGACCTCCCAAAGCAAGGCTCGCGTGCTGATCAGCGGCAACCAGCTGTTGAGCAACCACCTGTACCTCGCCGCCACCAGCCAAGCCATCGCCGACAAGCGCCCGCAGCTGGATGACTTTGTCGCGCGCGTGGACCGTGCCTACGCCTGGGCCAACGTGCACCCCAATGAATACGCCGCAGCGCAAGCCAAGATCACCGGCCTGCCCCTGGAAGTGCACGTGGAAGTGGCCAAGGACACGCGCCTGACGCCGGTGGCCATCGACGATTCCGTCATCAGCGGCCTGCAAGCCACCGCCGACATCTACCAACAAGAAGGCCTGCTGACCAAGCACATCGATGTGTCCCAGGGTTTCGACAAGAGCTTTAACGCCAAGCGTGCCCCCCTCAACCAAGCCTCGCGCTAAAGGAGCAGAACATGAGCAAGCCACGTCAACTCAAACTCGGAGCCATGGTTCATGGTGTCGGTCACGGCTGGGGCGAATGGCGCCATCCAAACGCCCAACCCAACGCCAGCACGAATTTTGCCTTCTACAAGCAGCAGACTGAACTGGCCGAAGCGGCCAAGTTCGACTTCGTGTTCATCGCCGACAGCCTGCATATCCACGCCAAATCCAGCCCGCATTACCTCAACCGTTTCGAGCCGCTGACCATCCTCTCGGCACTTGCCGCGATCACCACGCATATCGGCCTGGTGGCCACGGTGACCGTCAGCTACACCGAGCCCTACCAGGTGGCGCGCCAGTTCGGGTCCCTGGACCATATCAGCGGCGGCCGCGCCGGCTGGAACGTGGTCACCTCGTGGCTGAGCGGCACCGCCGACAACTTCGGCAAGGCCGAGCACCCGCCGCACGCGGTGCGCTACCGCATCGCCAAGGAACACGTGCACGCGGTCCAGGGCCTGTGGGATTCCTGGGAAGACGACGCCTTTGCCTACGACAAGCAAAGCGGCGAGTTTTTCACCCCGAGCAAGCTGCACGCGCTGAACCACAAGGGCGAATTTTTCTCGGTCAAAGGTCCGTTGAACATCGCCCGCTCACGCCAGGGCCAGCCGGTGATTTTCCAGGCCGGCACCTCCGAAGACGGGCGCAACTTTGCCGCGGAAAACTCCGACGCGATCTTTGTGCATGTGGAGAGCATCGAGGAAGGCCTGGCGTATGCCCAGGACCTGAAACGCCGCGCCAAGGGCTTTGGCCGTGACCCGGACAGCCTGTCGATCCTGCCGGGCATCCGCCCGATTGTCGGCCGCGATGCCGCCGAAGTGGAAAGCCGCTATCAGCAAGCCGTGGACCTGGTCACCGTCGAAGATGCCATCGTCGCCCTCGGTCGCCCGTTCAACGACCATGACTTCAGCAAATACCCGTTGGACGCGCCGTTCCCGGACCTTGGCGACCTCGGCTCCAACAGCCAGAAAGGCGGTTCCGACCGCATCAAGCAGCTGGCCAAGGACGAAGGCCTGACCCTGCGCGAAGTGGCCTTGCGCTTCTCACGGCCCAAACGGGATTTTGTCGGCACCCCGGAGCAAGTCGCCGACGCGATCCAGACCTGGTTCGAAACCGGTGCCAGTGACGGTTTTATCGTCAACTCGGTGCTGCCGGACGGCCTGCAATACTTCACCGAACTGGTGGTGCCGGTGCTGCAACAGCGCGGCCTGTTCCGCAGTGAATACAGCGGCCACACCCTGCGCGACAACCTTGGCCTCGATGTGCCGGCCAACCGTTACAGCGTCGCCGCCGAGGTTGAAGAGCAGCAGGAGGCGCTGGCATGAGCGAATCCCTCAACCGCCAGTTGGCCGACCTGCACGCCGAGCGTGTAGCGACCTGGGCACCGGCGTCGTTGCAGGTCAATATCGACCAGCGTCAGCGCCTGCTGGACGAGGCCCGGCCGGACGACTACGTCCAGGTCGGCGACGAGCTGGACCCGTTTACCTTGCTCAACGTCGAAGGCGGCGAACTCAACCGCGATCTGCTGCTGGCCGACGGCCCGGCGGTGCTGGTGTTCTTCCGCTTTGCCGGCTGCCCGGCGTGCAACATCGCCCTGCCCTACTACGAGCGCCAGCTCTACCCGCGCCTGCGTGAACTCGGCGTGCCGCTGGTGGCGGTGAGTCCGCAAGTGCCTGAGCGCCTGGTGGAGATCAAGACCCGCCACAACCTGCAATTGCTGGTGGCCAGTGACCAGGACAACAACCTGGGCCGGCGCCTGGGGATTCTGTACAGCTTTGACGAGGCGTCGCGTAATGCCGCGTTGGCCAAGGGCAACAGCATTGGCGAGACCACTGGCACCGGCACGTGGGAGTTGCCGCAACCAACGGTGGTGGTGATTGCCAAGGACGGCACGGTGGCGTTTGTGCAGGTGAGCCCGGATTGGTTGGTGCGCACGGAGGCTGAGCCGGTGTTGCAAGTGGTGGAGCGCTTGCTCGCCGAGCAGCCCGTACGCCTGGCCATCTAAGCCCACAATCCAATGTGGGAGCGGGCTTGCTCGCGAATGCGGTGGTTCAGTTAGTGAATCAGTTGCCTGACACACCGC
>NZ_JANLGL010000222.1:0-8822 GCF_024655625.1 Pseudomonas sp. 18.1.10 | reverse complement strand
TCAATACATTTGCCGACTGAACCACCGCCTTCGCGAGCAAGCCCGCTCCCACACAACCCCGCTCCCATATTTGATCTGCGTTGGCAGGAAGTCCTCACTCCAACATCTTGCCCAGCAACCAACTCCCCGCCGGCCCCGGCGGGTGATGCCGCGACCACAACGCATCCACCGCCACCGAGCGCGGCCAACTGCGGGCTTTCAATTCCACCAGTTGGCCGCCATCAAAGCGCTCCACCAGCCAACGTGGCAGCGGCGCCCAGCCAAATCCGAGCTGGGCCATCTCCATCAGCATCAGGTAGCTCGGCGCCGACCACACCCGCCCGCTGGCGCGGGTTTCATTTGGGTTGATGATGCTGGCCAGGCGCAGCTCGCGGTGTTGTCGCAGGGTGTCGGCGGGGATGTTGTGCAGCTTCGCCAAGGGGTGCTTGGGTGCGACATACAGCGCGATTTCCGTGCGTTCCTCCACGGGCGCGCCGGTCAGGTCGGGCGGGTACACCTCTTGTTTTTCGATAAACGCCAGCTGCGCCCGGCCGCTTTGCACCAGGGCGATCAAGTCTTCGCATTCGGCGATCAGGCATTCCAGCTCAAGGTCCGGGTAGCGTTGTTCGAACGCACTGAGGGCGACCTCAAAGCGGTCGGATTGATAGGTGTCCGACATGGCAATCGTCAGCTTCGGCTCCAGGCCTTGGGACAACTGGCTCGCCGCCAATTCCAAACGGCTGCTGGCCTCCAGCACCTGCTCGGCGCGTTGCAGCAACACCTGCCCGGCGGCGGTCAGGGTGGGCTTGCGGCTGCTGCGGTCAAACAGCACCAGGTCCAGGTCAATCTCCAGGCTCGCCACGGCGGCACTGACGGTGGACTGGCTCTTGCCCAGCTTGCGCGCCGCCGCGGAAAACGAGCCCTGGGTGGCGGCTTGCACAAACGCCTGCAGCACTTCATTGGACGCCATGACTATCGCCTATCTCGATGGTTATTGGTTATGAAGTATCGGCTCAAGGGGTAATCATGGCAACAGACACCCCCCACGGAGCCCGACCATGAACCCTACCAAATCGATTTCTGAACGTGTTGGCCAAGCCCTCGGTTTTGAAGGCCTGGCCCTGTTGATCTGCACACCGTTGCTGGTGTGGATCACCGGCCGCCCGGCGCTGGAGATGGGCGCGGTGACGCTGGGCATCAGCTTGCTGGCGTTGACCTGGAACATCATTTTCAACAGCCTGTTCGACCGCCTCAAGGCGCGCCTGCAACTGGCCAACAACGCCTGGACACGGGTGCTGCACGCGCTGATGTTTGAAGGCGGGCTGATTATCGTGTGCGTGCCGCTGATTGCCGCGTGGCTGAACATCAGCCTGATGGACGCGTTTATCCTCGACATCGGTGTACTGCTGTTCTTCCTGCCGTACACCTATGTCTACCACTGGGCCTATGACGTGCTGCGCGACAAGCTCCAGGCGGTCAAAGAAACATCCCGCCCGAAGCCTCAATGCGCTGACCGGTGATCCAATGGCTGCCATCGGCCAGCAGGGTTGCAATGGCCCCGCCGATATCGTCCGGCAACCCGGCACGCCCCAGTGCCGTGTTGTTGGCGACCATGCTGTTGAGGGCCGCATTGTCACGCACGGCGCCGCCGCCGAAGTCGGTCTCGATGGCGCCGGGGGCGAGGATATTCACGGTGATCCCGCGCGCGCCCAATTCCTTGGCCTGGTAGCGCGTCAGCACTTCCATCGCCCCTTTCATTGCCGCGTACGCCGCATAGCCCGGCAGGCTGAACCGCGCCAGGCCGCTGGAAATATTGACGATGCGCCCGCCATCTCGGATCAGCGGCAGCAGCTTTTGCGTGAGGAAAAACGGGCCCTTGAATTGGATCGCCACCAGTTGGTCGAACTGCGCTTCGCTGGTTTCGGCAAAGCTGGCGTGGGCGCCGATGCCGGCGTTGTTGATCAGAAAGTTGAAGTGCTCCTGTGCGAATACAGCCTTGAGCACGCTGGCGACTTCGCCGACAAAATCATCGAAGGTGGCGCTCTGGCTCACATCCAGTTGCAGCATTGCGGCGCGGCCGCCCAGGGCCTGGATCTGCTCGACCACCGCCTGGGCTTCGGCCGCCGCGCTGTGGTAAGTGCCGATGATATCGACGCCCTGTGCCGCTAGGTGCAGCGCCGCGCTTTTGCCCAGGCCGCGGCTGGCGCCGGTGATCAATGCGATTTTACGGGTCATGGTGCAGTCCTCTCAGGTGGTCAGTGGGATTGAGTGTATTTGTCCGGTCATTACGTGATAAACAGCGCTATACCGGAATCACTGGCCGGATAAGGCGAACAATCCCATGAACAAACTTGAGCTGCTGCGCACCTTTGTGCGCGTCACTGAACTGTCGAGTTTTACCGGCGCCGGCGAGAGCCTCGGCCTGCCACGCTCCACCGTGTCCGAGCACGTGCAAGCGCTGGAAGAACTGCTCGGCGCGCGTCTGTTGCAGCGCACCACGCGCAAGGTGCAGGCGACCCAGGACGGGCGGGTGCTGTACGAACGCAGCAAGGATCTGCTGGCGCACATGGAGGAGTTGGAAGGGCTGTTTCGCCAGGACGAGGCGCAACTAAGCGGGCGTATCCGGGTGGACATGCCCAACGTGATGGCGCGGGAGTTGATCCTGCCGCGCCTGCCAGAGTTCATGGACGCGCACCCGCTGATCGAGCTGGAAATCAGCAGCACCGACCGCCAGGTCGACCTGCTCGCCGAAGGCTTCGACTGTGTGTTGCGGGTGGGTGCGCAACCGGACCAGAGCGTGGTGGCGCGCCTGCTGTGCAGCCTGCCGATGATTAACTGCGCGAGCGCGGCCTACCTGCAACGTTACGGCGTGCCGACGACGCTGGCGGACCTTGCCCACCATCAACTGGTGCATTACGTACGGCCGTTGGGTTCACGCTCGGCAGGCTTTGAATACCAGCAAGGCAATAAGGTGCACCGCATTGCCATGGCCGGGCGGGTCACCGTCAACAGCACCGATGCGTACCGCGTGGCGTGCCTCGGCGGGTTTGGCATTACCCAGGTGCCGGCCCTGGGCATTCGCGAGTTGCTGGCCAGCGGCGAGTTGGTCGCATTCTTGCCCGACTACCCGGCGCCGCCGCTGGATGTGTCGCTGCTGTACGCCGGCCAACGGCATTTGCCGCTGCGGGTGCGGGTGTTTATGGACTGGCTGGCCGCGCTGTTGCAAGGCGCACTTTAGCGGCGCGCCGACAACTGTTGCGGGGCGAGGAAGGCGTCGTGGAAGTAGTCGCGAAACGCCTGCATCGCCGGGGTGAACGCGCGCTCGCGGTGCCAGGCCAGGCCGACGCTCATCGGTGTGACGGGGTCGGTGACGGTCAGCGTTTCGATGCGCTTGCCTTCCAGGGACCAGGGCCGGTGCACCAGGTCCGACAGAATCGCCACGCCGCTGCCGTTGGCGACCATGCTGCGCACCGCCTCCACCGAACTGGTGCGCAGGCGCACCTGGGGCGTTTGCCCGGCCTGTTCCCAGTAGCGCATGGCGCTGTGTTCGGCCTCGTCGACGGTGAGCAGGATGTAGGGTTCCCGGGCCACGTCTGCCAGGCTCACGGCGCCGCGTTCGCACAGCGGGTGATGGCTGGGCAGCCACAGGCGGCGCTCCGAGTTAAACAGGATCTCCGAGGTGATATCCGCGTGGGTCAGGTTGGCGGTGAGCACCACGGCCATGTCGAACTGGCCGTCCAGCAGGCCTTGCTCGATGGCCTGGCGTTCCTGCTCGAACACCTGGATGGTCACGTCCGGGTGCCAATGCTCCATGCGCTGCAAGTGGTGGGGCAGGAAGTAACCGAGCACCGTGTAGCTGGCGGCCACCCGCAGTTCACCGCTGGCGCGGTAGTCGGGCAGCGGACTGTTCAGGGCGTCGTCGACACTGCGCTGGATCACGTAGGCACGGTTGAGAAAATGCCGCCCGGCGTCGGTCAGGTTCATGCCCTGGGCTGAGCGCACGAACAGTTGCACGCCGAGCATGGCTTCCAGCTCCTTGATTGCGGTGGTGACCGCCGACTGGGAGATGTTCAAGTGAATCGCCGCCTGGGAGATCTGGCCGATCTCGGCGGTGGCGACGAAGTAGCGGACTTGGCGCAAGGTCAGGGACATAGCGATATCTGTTTTTCAGAAGATAGCCCATCTGATAATAGATCTTCCCAAGGGGTCAAGCCGCAGCCTACTTTTTGCCATCACCTAGGCGGAGCGACCTCAATGCAGGCAGTGGATTTCAACTCGGACATGGGCGAAGGTTTCGGCCCCTGGACCATCGGCGATGGCGTCGACGCGGAGCTGATGGCCTACATCAGCTCGGCCAATATCGCTACCGGCTTCCATGCCGGCGACCCCGGCACCATGCGCCGCACCGTCGAGCGCGCCAAGCAACTGGGCGTGGCCATCGGTGCGCACCCGGGCTTTCGCGACCTGGTGGGCTTTGGCCGTCGGCATATCAATGCGCCGGCCCAGGAATTGGTGGACGACATCCTCTACCAACTCGGCGCGCTGCGGGAAATCGCCCGCGCCCAAGGCATGACCCTGCAACACATCAAGCCCCACGGCGCGCTCTACATGCACCTGGCCCGCGATGAAGAAGCCGCGCGCTTGCTCGTGCAAAACCTGCAAATCATCGAGCCGACGCTGTTGCTGTACTGCATGCCCAACTCGGTGATCTGGCGCGTGGCCAAGGAACTGGGGCAGCCGGTGGTGCGCGAATTCTATGCGGATCGTGAGTACGATCTGAGCGGCTCCATCGTGTTTACCCGCACGGTGCGCGCGCTGGATCCTGCGACGGTCGCGGCACGAGTCCTACGGGCTTGTCAGACCGGACTGGTGCGCACCGTCGAAGGCGAAGACCTGTTTATCGAATTTGATTCCATCTGCCTGCACAGCGACACCCCGGGTGCCCTGGAGTTGGTGGAAGCCACCCGCGAAGCCCTGGACAGAGCGGGCATTACGGTTAAAACCGCAGAATAAGATCGCCCCGTTATTTTTTCGCCTGCCTTTCTACAATGATTCCAAGAGGAACAGACATGGCTGAAACAACCCCCATCCGCTACAGCTTCGGCGGGGATGAACACCTGTTTGCCGAAGTCAGCGACAGCATGTCCCTGGAGGCCTTTTTCACAGGCATGGCAGTGACCCGCGCGGTGGAGCGCCTGGCGCTGGAAGGCGTGTTGGACGTGTGCCTGGCCAATGCCTCGTTCCAGATCCGCTTCGACCCCGACCGCATCGCGCCCCACGTGCTGCTCGACGCCGTGCAACGCGCCGAAGCCCAGGCCGTGGCCGAGCGCACCTTGCACACGCGCATCATCGAAATCCCGGTGCTGTACAACGACCCCTGGACCCACGAGACGCTGATGCGCTTTCGCGACCGCCATCAAGACCCCAGCGGCACGGACCTGGAGTACGCCGCGCGGATCAATGGCCTGGCCGATGTGGACGCGTTTATCAACGCCCACAGTGGCGCGCCGTGGTTTGTGTCAATGGTGGGGTTTGTCGCGGGCTTGCCGTTCATGTTCCAGATGGTCGAGCGCGAGCGCCAATTGCAGGTGCCCAAATACCTGCGCCCGCGTACCGACACGCCGAAATTGACCCTCGGCCATGGCGGCTGCTTTGGCTGCATCTACTCGGTGCGCGGCGCCGGTGGCTACCAGATGTTCGGCGTGACCCCGGCACCGATCTACGACCCGGCGCAGCAGTTGGCGTACCTCAAGGAGCACATGGTGTTCTTTCGTCCCGGCGATATCGTGCAGTTCAAACCCATGGACCGTGACGCCTACGACCGGGCCGTCGCCGAGGTGGACGCAGGACGTTTCGACCTGCGCATCCGCCCCGTGGAATTTTCCCTCGACGCCTTTCTGGCCGACCCCATCGGCTACCCGAAAACCCTGCAGGAGGCGCTGGCATGATAAAGGTCCTCAAACCCGGCCTCGCCACCTCGGTGCAAGACCTTGGCCGCGAAGGTTATTACCACCTGGGCATCCCGCCGTCCGGTGCGTTGGACCAGTACGCGCTGAGTGCGGCCAACCATCTGGTGGGCAACCCGCCTGGCGCGGCCGGTTTGGAATGCACGTTGATCGGCCCGGAACTGGAGTTCCAGCAGGACGCCCTGGTGGCCCTCAGCGGCGCACTGATGTCGCCGCGCCTGGACGGCGAAGTGGTGCACCAGGACACCGCGTTCCAGGTGCGTGCCGGGCAGGTGCTGCGCTTTGAGTTTCCCAAGGCCGGCGCGCGCACGTACCTGGCGGTCGCCGGTGGCATCGATGTGCCGGTGGTGCTGGGCAGCCGCTCGACTTACACCCTCGGTGCCCTCGGTGGGTTCCACGGACGACGCTTGCAGGAAGGCGATGTGTTGCCCATCGGCGAGGCCAGCGGTGCGGGGCGTGCCGGCAACAGTTTGCCGATGGCCTTGCGCCGTTCCGTCGGCGGTGATGTGACCTTGCGGGTGGTGCCGGGGCTGTATTACGAGCGCTTGAACGAGGCGGCCAAAGGCAGTTTTTTTGCCGAACCCTGGACCGTGGGTTCAGAGGCAGACCGTATCGGCTATCGCTTCAAGGGCGGCAGCGCGCTGAGCTTTCAGCCACGGGAACAGCCGTTTGGCGCGGGCTCGGATCCGTCGAACATTGTCGACAGTTGCTACCCGATCGGCTCGATCCAGGTGCCGGCGGGGCTGGAGCCGATCGTGCTGCATCGGGATGCGGTGTCGGGTGGTGGCTACGCGATGATCGGCACGGTCATCAGCGCCGACCTGGACTTGATCGGGCAGATGCAGCCGAACCAGCGGGCGGGGTTCGTGGCGGTGAGTTTGGAGGAGGCGCTGGAGGCGCGGCGGGTCTACAAGAAGCGGGTGAAGATGATGACCGGGTTGTTCGCCGGATAAAACTGTGGGAGCTGGCTTGCCTGCGATAGCGGATTAACATTCAACAGATTTGTTGACTGATCCACCGCCATCGCAGGCAAGCCAGCTCCCACATTTTTGCTCTGTGTCGGGTCAGAAGAGTTTGGTGAATAGCCAATAGAGACTGCCCGATAACAGGATCGCTGCTGGCAAGGTCAGCACCCACGCCATCAGCAGATTGCGGATAGTCCTCATCTGCAACCCACCGCCATTCGCCACCATGGTCCCCGCCACACCCGACGACAGCACATGGGTGGTGGACACCGGCAAGCCATACATGTCCGCTGCGCCAATGGTCAGCATCGCCACGGTTTCCGCCGCCGCGCCCTGGGCGTAGGTCAGGTGGGTCTTGCCGATCTTCTCGCCCACGGTCACCACGATGCGCTTCCAACCGACCATGGTGCCCAGGCCGAGGGCGATGGCCACGGCGATCTTCACCCACAGCGGGATAAAGCGCGTGGAATTGTCGATCTGTTGCTTGAACAGTTGCAGCTTGCCTTGGGTGTCGGCGTCGAAGTTGCCGACCTTGCCCTTGTCCATCAAGCGAATGGTTTCGCTGGTCAGGTACATGTCGTTGCGTACGTTGCCTACAGCTTCGGCGGGGACTTTGGCCAGGGAGCCGTAGCCTTTGACTTCTTCACCGATCTGCCCGGCGAGGGCGGCCAGGGCCGGCACCAATTCCGGCGTGGCTTCCTTGGTGCGTACATAGGTGGAGAGGATCGGCCGTGGATCGCCCGCCAACACCTGCGGCGCGCTTTTTGCCAGGGCGACCTGGGTCACTTCGGCCACGGCGGCGAACTGCAACGATTGTTCGGCGGGCATGGTGCGGTTCAGCGCGTAGGCCATCGGCAACGTGCCCACCAGGATCAGCATAATCAGGCCCATGCCTTTTTGCCCATCGTTGGAGCCGTGGGCGAACGACACGCCGGTGCAGGTGGCGATCAGCATGCCGCGAATCCACCACGGCGGCGGGGTGTCGCCTTTCGGTGCCTTGTACAGCGAGCGGTTCTTCACAAAGGCGCGCAGGGCCAGCAACAGCAGCGCGGCAAAGCCGAAGCCGATCAGCGGCGACAGCAGCAAGGCGTAGCCAATCTTGATCGCCTGGGCCCAATCCACACCGCTGGTGCCGTCACGCCCATGCATCAAGGCGTTGGCCACGCCGACGCCGATGATCGAACCGATCAGGGTGTGGGACGACGAGGCCGGCAGGCCCAGCCACCAGGTGCCGAGGTTCCACAGGATCGCCGCGATCAGCAGGGCAAAGATCATCGCGAAACCGGCCGATGAACCGACCTGCAAGATCAGCTCCACCGGCAGCAGGGCAATGATGCCGAAGGCCACCGCGCCGCTGGACAGCAGCACGCCGAGGAAGTTGAAAAAGCCCGACCACACCACCGCAAAATGCGGCGGCAGCGAGTTGGTGTAGATCACCGTCGCCACGGCGTTGGCGGTGTCGTGGAAGCCGTTGACGAACTCGAACCCCAGGGCGATCAACAGCGCCACGCCCAGCAGCAGGAACGGCGTCCAGGTGGTGACCACCGTGCCCAGCTCGTGCATGTCGTGCATCAGGCTGTAGGCGGTGAACAGCAGGCCCATGGCGAGCACGGCGAAGAAAATGATCACCGTCACCAGGTTGGGTTTCTTGTCCAGCCGGGGCTTGGGGTCTGCGGGGGAGGCGTGGGGGGAGGCAGTCAGGGAAGGGGTGGCCATGCCGGAGCATCCAGTGTGGGAGGGATGTCGGTCATGATCGTTGCAGAATGTTACAGAGATGCTGCCATATGTCAGTGTTTCAATGATTGAAGATGCCGCCGGTCGAGATAACACCGCAGGGTTAAATGTGGAGTGGGCTTGTGTGGGAGCGGGCTTGCTCGCGAAAGCGGTGGGTCAGCCAATACATGTGCAAGCT
>NZ_JANLGL010000221.1:0-8880 GCF_024655625.1 Pseudomonas sp. 18.1.10 | reverse complement strand
CCAAAAATCTTGGGAGCGCTGCGCACTCCAGCGGGAGCAAGCTCCCTCGCCACAGAACAGGCTTTTTCAAGGCTGCATAAGGTTAAACGTTTTTTGTCCTACAAAAATCCCTCACAAACCCTACAGGCTCTAGGATCTGTCCTAGACTCATGACCGATGGGTCCGTTCGAAAACAAAAACCCCGCAAAAAATCGAAACTTTCCAACTCTGCCGTAGGTCCAGTTTTAAGGTAAGGCGAACGCACGCGGTTCACACCAAACGCCCGTCTATCCAATCTTTTCGAACTAAATGTGCATCTGGCATACGCCTTGCCAGTTTGTACCGTGCTTGTGCGCCTGACCGCAGGAAGCGGTCATCGGAGCTAATGGCAGCGGGCCATTAGCCAACCAACATGTGGGAGAGAACTATGATCAGTGCCGCTGTAGATCTTCAGGGAGAGCGTGTCAGTCAGCCGGTAGAGGGATCTTCATTGATCGATCTGCCAGCCACTTCGCGGCCGGTCATGAGCCAGAACCCCAATCGCAAGAAAGTCCTGTTCGTCACCTCCGAATTCGCCGACCTGGTGAAAACCGGCGGCCTGGGCGACGTCTCCGCCGCCCTGCCCCGCGCCATGGCCCATCTGCATGATGTGCGCGTGTTGATCCCCGGTTACCCGCAGGTGATGGAAAGCGACAACCCGATTCATATCGTCGGCGAGCTGGGTGGCCACGCCGCGCTGCCACCGTGCAAGATCGGGCGCATGGACCTCAAGGATGGCCTGGTCATCTATGTGCTGATCTGCCCCGAGCTGTACGAGCGCGAAGGCACGCCCTACGGCGCCAACAACGGCCGCGACTGGCCGGATAACCATATCCGCTTCGCCCGCCTCGGCCTGGCCGCCGCCGACATGGCCGCCAACCTCGCCCAGATCCACTGGTGCCCGGACCTGGTGCACGCCCACGACTGGCCCGCTGGCCTGGCCCCGGCGTATATGCACTGGCGTGGGTCACGCACGCCAACCCTGTTCACCATCCATAACCTGGCCTATCAAGGCGTGGTCAGCCTGGCCTCGACGCCGGAGCTGGGCATTCCACCCCACGCCTTGCAACAGGAAGGCATGGAGTTCTACGGCAAGATGTCGTTCCTCAAGGCCGGCATGGCGTATTCCAGCCATATCACCACGGTGAGCGCGACCTACGCCCAGGAAATCACCACCCCCGAATTCGGCTGCGGCCTTGATGGCTTCCTCGCCAGCAAGACCCAGCAAGGCCTGCTCAGCGGTATACCCAACGGCATCGATGAAAGTTGGGAAACCTCCACCGACAGCCACCTGACCCACAACTTCAATATCGGCGACTGGGACGGCAAGGCGATCAACGCGGCTCATGTGCGCAACCTGTTCGGCCTGCACGACTCCAGCGGCCCGCTGTTTGCCGTGGTCTCGCGCCTGGTCTATCAGAAAGGCCTCGACCTCACCGAAGCCGTTGCCAGCTTTATCGTCGAAAATGGCGGCCAGATCGCGATTATCGGCCGTGGCGAACCGGAAGAAGAGCAAGCCATGCGCGAACTGGCCCTGCGCTTTCCCGGCCAGGTCGGCGTGCGCATCGGCTTTAACGAAACCGACGCCCGGCGCATGTTCGCCGGCAGCGATTTCCTGCTCATGCCGTCGCGCTACGAGCCCTGCGGCCTGAGCCAGATGTACGCGCAGCGCTTCGGCTCGCTGCCGGTGGCACGCAATACCGGCGGGCTGGCGGACACCATCGAGGATGGCGTCACCGGCTTCCTGTTCAATGAGTCCACCGTGGACAGCTACCAGGAAGCCCTGAGCCGCGCGTTCAAGGTCTTCGCCTTCCCGCGCCTGCTCAACGCCATGCGTTGCCGCGCCATGACCCAACCCTTCAACTGGTGCCAGGCGGTGGAACCCTACGCCGACCTGTACGAACAACTGGTGGCCAAGGCCCTGGGGAAATCCGCTAAATAATCACGGGAGGTCTCTATAGATGCCGTCACGGACTCTGGAAACCTGGCCCCACGGCGCAATCATGCTGGACGCGCAACACACGCGTTTTGCCTTGTGGGCGCCAGATGCGTATTACGTCAGCGTTGAACTGGAAAACGGCACGTCCGTCGCCATGCTGCCCCAGGCAGAAGGCTGGTTTGAAAGCGAAATCGCCTGCCCGGCAGGCACCCGCTACCGCTTCAATATCGACGGGGAACGGGATGTCCCCGACCCCGCGTCCCGCGCCCAGGCCTCGGACGTGCATGGCTGGAGCCTGGTGGTCGACCCGCTCGCCTACCCCTGGCGCCACAGCCAGTGGCAAGGCCGGCCGTGGCATGAAGCGGTGATCTACGAGCTGCATGTCGGCGCGCTGGGCGGCTACGCCGGCGTGGAGCAACACCTGCCGCGCCTGGCCGAGCTGGGCGTGACGGCGATTGAACTGATGCCACTCGCGCAGTTTCCCGGCGAGCGCAATTGGGGCTACGACGGCGTGCTGCCCTACGCCCCTCACGCCGCCTACGGCACACCCGAGCAGCTCAAGCACCTGATCGACAGCGCCCACGAACACGGCCTGGCGGTGATCCTCGACGTGGTCTACAACCACTTCGGCCCCGACGGCAATTACCTCGGTCAATACGCCCAGGGCTTCTTTCGCGAAGACGTGCACACCCCCTGGGGCGCGGGCATCGATTTCGCGCGCCGCGAAGTGCGCGACTTCTTCCTCGACAACGCGTTGATGTGGCTGCTGGAATACCGCTTCGACGGCCTGCGCCTGGACGCCGTGCACGCCATCGACAACCCCGGCTTCCTGCAAACCCTCGCCCAGCGCGTGCGCCAGCAAGTGGACATCGGCCGTCACGTCTGGCTGGTGCTGGAAAACGAATTCAACCAGGCCAGCCTGCTGGAGCATGATTTCGATGCGCAGTGGAACGACGACGGCCACAACGCCCTGCACGTGTTGCTCACCGGCGAAACCGACGCCTACTACAGCGACTTCGCCAGCGACACCACGGCCAAACTGGCGCGGTGCCTGGGCGAAGGCTTTATCTACCAGGGCGAGACCACCCGCCACGGCCACACGCGCGGCGAACCCAGCGCCCACCTGCCGCCAAGCGCCTTCGTGTTGTTCTTGCAGAACCACGACCAGATCGGCAACCGCGCCCTCGGCGAGCGCCTGCACCAACTCTGCTCGCCCCAGGCACTGCGCGCCGCGACCGCTCTATTGCTGCTGTCACCGATGATCCCGCTGCTGTTCATGGGCGACGAGGTCAACGCCCGCGAGCCGTTCCTGTTTTTCACCGACCACCACGGCGAACTGGCCGACGCCGTGCGCGAAGGCCGGCGCAACGAGTTTGCCGACTTCGCCGCGTTCCGCGACCCGGCGCTGCGCGAACGCATTCCCGACCCCAACGCCCTGGCGACCTTTGAACAGTCGGCACCGGTATTCGCTGGCGGCGAACACGCGGAGTTCTATCGTCACCTGCTGCGCCTGCGCCATCAGCACCTGGTGCCGCACTTGCCCGGCAGCGTGGCACTGGGCGCGCAGGTACTGGCCGACGGCGCCGTCAGTGCGCGCTGGCGCCTGGGCAATGGCAGCCTGTTGCAGATCGACCTCAACCTCAGCGCCACCGCCCTCGATCATCCCGCATCCACCCACCTGCTATTCGAAACGCCTGCGCACCAAGGCACGCAACTGCCGCCCTACAGCGCACGCGTCACCCTATCCCCTGTTGGAGAGCACCCTTGAGCGAAGCGAACCTGGAAATCCTCGCCAGCCGCGCGGGCCTGGCCGTCGATTGGATCGACGCGAATGGCCGCCCGCAACGTGTACAACCTGACGCCCTGCGTGCGGTTCTCAAAGGCCTGGGTCACCCCGCCGACAGCGACGCCGAGATCGACGCCAGCCTGCGACAACTGGAGCAGGTGCAACAAGACAAACACCTGCCGCCCCTGATGACCATCGACAGCGGCGCGGGCCTCGACCTGGCGCGCTACTTCGAGCCCGACACCCTGTGCCGGGTCAGCCTCGAAGACGGCGAAACCCTGGAGTTGCGCCTGGATGGCGACGCCGTGCTGCCCGGCGTCATCGCCCTCGGCTACCACCAGGTGCATATCGCCGAGCAGACCTTCACCCTCGCCGTCGCGCCCGTTCACTGCTACAGCGTGGCCGACGCCGTGCACAGCCAACCCGCCCGCGCCTGGGGCCTCAGCGCCCAACTCTATGCCCTGCGTCGCCTGGGCGATGGCGGCTTCGGCGATACCCTGGCCCTGGAGCACCTGGCCCGCGCGGCCGCCGAACGCGGGGCCGATGCCTTGGCGATCAGCCCGATGCACGCGATGTTCAGCGCCGACACCGGGCGCTACAGCCCCTATTCACCGTCCAGCCGCTTGTTCCTCAACAGCCTGTACGCCTCGCCCGCCTGCATTCTCGGCGAGCGTGAAGTACGTAACGCGATTGAAGCCAGCGGCCTCACCGAAGAACTGCACTGCCTGGAACAACTCGACCTGATCGACTGGCCCGCCGCCGCCCAGGCCAAGCACCGCCTGCTGCGTGCGCTGTATGAAGACTTCCGCCACGGCCATCACCCGCAGCACGCCGACTTCCTCAGCTTCCGCCAGGCCGGTGGCGAAGCCCTGGAAAACCACTGCCGCTTCGAAGCCGTGCAAACCCTGCGCGCCGCTGCCGGTGAAGACCTCGACTGGCGCCACTGGCCCGAAGCGTGGCGCACCCCGCAAAGCCCGGCACTTGCGCAGTTCGCCGAGGAACACCGCGACGAAATCGGCTATTTCGCCTTCAGCCAATGGCTGATCGCACGCTGCCTGGAACGCGCCCAACAGGCCGCGCGCGGCAGCGGCATGGGCGTCGGTTTGATCGCCGACCTCGCCGTGGGCGCCGACGGCGGCGGCAGCCAGGCCTGGAGCCGCCAGGACGAACTGCTCGCCGACCTCACCGTGGGCGCGCCACCCGACATCCTCAACCGCGCCGGCCAGGGCTGGGGCATTTCCGCGTTCTCCCCCGAAGGCCTCAAGCGCAACGGCTTCCGCGCGTTTATCGAGATGCTGCGCGCCAACTTCGCCCACGCCGGCGGCTTGCGCATCGACCATGTGATGGGCCTGCAACGCCTGTGGGTGATCCCCATGGGCGCCTCGCCCCGTGAAGGCGCGTACCTGTATTACCCGGTGGACGATTTGTTGCGCCTGCTGGCCCTGGAATCCCAGCGCCACCAGGCCATTGTCCTCGGTGAAGACCTCGGCACCGTGCCCGACGGCCTGCGCGAGAAACTCAGCGGCCGCTCAATGCTCGGCATGCGCGTGCTGCTGTTCGAACAAGGCCACGACGGCCAGTTCAAACCCATCCTCGACTGGCCCGACAACGCCCTCGCCACCACCAGCACCCACGACTTGCCCACCCTCAACGGCTGGTGGCACAGCCGCGACATCGAGTGGAATATCCAGCTGGGCCTGATCGACGCCCCCACCGTGGAACAATGGAGCGAACACCGCCTGCGCGAACGCCAGGCGCTGCGCCAGGCCTTGAGCCAGGACCCGCAGAATTTCGTCGATGAGATCCGCAACGACACCGACCACATGATCGACGCCAGCGTGCGCTACCTCGGCCACACCCGGGCGCCGCTGGTGTTGCTGCCGCTGGAGGATGCGCTGGGGGTGGAGGAACAAGCCAACCTGCCGGGCACCCTCGACACCCACCCCAATTGGCGCCGCCGCCTGGCGGGCGAAGCCTCCAGCCTGTTGGACAATGCCGGCGCCGCCCGCCGCCTGGAGCTGTTGGCCGTGGCGCGCAACCAGGCCTACGAGCGTGACCGATGAAACACCTGCCACTACGGGCGACCCAACGCCTGCAATTTCACGCCGGGTTTACCCTGGATGACGCGGTGCCGCTGGTGCCCTACTTCGCCGCGCTGGGCATCAGCCACCTGTATGCCTCGCCACTGCTCAGTGCGCGCGCCGGCTCCATGCATGGCTACGACGTGGTCGACCCGACCCAGGTCAATCCGGAGCTGCGCGGTGAAGCCGCACTGCGCCGTCTGGTGGCGGCGCTGCGGGCCCACGACATGGGGCTGATCCTCGATATCGTGTCCAACCATATGGCCGTCGGCGGCGCGGATAACCCCTGGTGGCTGGACCTGCTGGAATGGGGACGCTTGAGCCCCTACAGCGAATTCTTCGATATCCAGTGGCACTCGCCAGACCCCCTGCTCAAGGGCCAATTGCTCATGCCCTTTCTCGGCAGCGATTACGGCGAAGCCTTGCAGAGCGGCAGCGTGACCTTGCAATTCGATGCGGCCCACGGCGCGTTTTATGTCGCCCATTACGAGCACTGCTTCCCGATCTGCCCACGGGATTACGCCGAGATCCTCGGCACCGGGGTCTTGCTCAAGCCCATGGCCGAACGCTTCAGCGCGCTGGCCGATCAGGACGACGCCTACCACGAGGCCGCGTGGCTCAAGCAGGCATTGGCCGAACGCGCCACCAGCGACGCGGTGCTGCACGCCATCGAGCAGCAACTGGCGAGCTTCGATTTCGAGCGCCTGCATCACCTGCTGGAACAACAAGCCTACCGCCTGGCCAGTTGGCGCACGGCGGCGGACGACATCAACTGGCGACGCTTCTTCGACGTCAATGAATTGGGCGGCCTGCGGGTCGAACGCAGCGCTGTCTTCGAAGCCACCCACGGCAAGATCTTCGAGCTGATCCGCGATGGCCTGGTGGATGGCCTGCGCATCGACCATATCGACGGGCTGGCCGACCCACGGGGCTATTGCCGCAAGCTGCGGCGGCGCGTGGACGCCTTGGCGCCGGGGCGGCACTTGCCGATCTTTGTCGAGAAGATCCTCGGCGAAGGGGAAACCCTGCGCGAAGACTGGCAAGTGGACGGCACCACCGGCTATGAATTCATGAACCAGCTGTCGTTGCTGCAACATCACCCCGACGGCTTCGCCCCGCTGGCCGACCTGTGGAGCCGGCACAGCGAGCGCCCCTCGGCGTTTATCGAGGAAGCGCGGCTGGCCCGCCAGCAAATCCTCAATGGCTCCCTCGGCGGCGACTTTGAAAGCGTGGCCCAAGCGCTGCTGCAAGTGGCCCGCGACGACGTGATGACCCGCGACCTGACTCTCGGCGCGATCCGCCGCGCCTTGCAGGCATTGATCGTGCACTTTCCGGTGTACCGCACCTACATCAGCGCCCGGGGCCGCAGCGCCGCCGATGACAAACTGTTCCAGCAGGCCATGGCCGGCGCCCGCAGCACCTTGGGCGAAGGCGACTGGCCGGTGCTCGAGCACCTGGCCAACTGGCTCGGCGGCCAGCCGTGGCGCGATCGTCCGGTGGGCCGTGAGCGCAAGATCCTCAAGCACGCCTGCGTACGCTTCCAGCAACTGACCTCGCCCGCCGCCGCCAAGGCCGTGGAAGACACCGCGTTCTATCGTTCGGCGGTGCTGCTGTCGCGCAACGATGTGGGCTTCAGCACCGAACAGTTCAGCGCGCCGCTGGCCGACTTCCACGAGGCCAACCAGCAACGTTTGCGCACATTCCCCGACAACCTGCTGGCCACCGCCACCCATGACCACAAACGCGGCGAAGACAGCCGTGCGCGGCTGGCGGTGCTCAGCGAATGCGCGCCGTGGTACGTCGAACAGGTGGAACAGTGGCGCAGCCTGGCCGCTCCGTTGCGCAGTGACGGCAGCCCTTCGGCGGGCGACGAGTTAATCCTCTATCAAGTGCTGCTGGGCAGTTGGCCGCTGGACGCAGACTTCACGGACTATCAACCACGCCTCTGGCAATGGCAGCAAAAAGCCCTGCGCGAAGCCAAGTTGCACAGCAGCTGGAGCGCGCCCAACGAGGCCTACGAGCAAGGCGTCGAAGCCTTCCTCACCCGCTTGCTGCACAGCGATGCCGGCCACGCGTTGCGCACGGCCATTGGCGATGCCGCCGAGGCCATCGCCCGCGCCGGCGCGATCAACGGGCTGGCGCAATCCTTGCTTCGCATCACCGTGCCGGGTGTGCCGGATTTATACCAGGGCGCCGAGTTCTGGGACTTCAGCCTGGTGGACCCGGACAACCGTCGCCCGGTGGACTTCAACGCACGCCAGCAGGCGCTGCAGACCCCACCGGACATCGGCGAACTGTTGTTGCACTGGCGCGACGGGCGCATCAAACAGGCCGTGATCGCCCAGGCATTGGCCTTGCGCAAGGCTCATCCCGAACTGTTTCGCAGCGGCGATTACACGCCATTGGACGTGGTCGGCACGCACGCCGAACGGGTACTTGCCTTTAGCCGCGAGTACCAGGGCAAACACCTGCTGGTGGTGGTGCCGCGCTGGCCCCATCGGCTGCTAGAAAACGGTGTGCAGCCGCACATCGATGCGCAGGTTTGGGGCGATACACGGGTCAAATTACCGTTCGCCGCCACGACACAAAACTGGAAGGGACTTTTCCACACAGGCGCAGTCACACCAAACATGGAGCTGCCACTGAGCACTGCCCTGGGGGATGTCCCGGTCAATGTCTTTATCAATCCTGATGGTCAAGAAAGCTGAAAATTTTCTGTGAGGAGCATTGCGATGAGTACTGAAGACAAACGCATACGGGAACTGGCCCATCAGATCTGGGAGTCGGAAGGCAAACCCCACGGCCAGGACACACGGCACTGGGAGATGGCGCGCAAGTTGGCGGAGGCTGAAGCGTTGACGCCGAGTAAACCGAAGGCGAAGGCGGCTGCCAAGCCGAAAGCGCCGGCCAAAACCGCCGCCAAGCCGCCCGCCGAGAAAAAACCCAAGGCCCCGCGCAAGCCCGCTGGTTGACCGCATTCCCCCTGTGGGAGGGGCTTGTGTGGGAGCGGGCTTGCTCGCGAAGGCTGTGTGTCAGCCACCTCATATATTGGCTGA
>NZ_JANLGL010000220.1:0-8907 GCF_024655625.1 Pseudomonas sp. 18.1.10 | reverse complement strand
ACAGTGTGCCAGTCGCCGAATGTGTTGACTGACTTACCGCATTCGCGAGCAAGCCCGCTCCCACACAAGCCCGCTCCCACAAGGGGATCACCTATAACTGAAGGACCGGGTTACCAGAAGCGCTGCTGGGTCAATCGGCTCCACCAGGTCAGCAACACGCGGTCCACCGAACCGCTGGCCGCCAGGCCCACACGCTCCTGCAAGCTCTTGCGCTCGGCATAGTGCAGGTGGAACACCTCGGCGGTCTTGGCCTTGGTCGCCAGGTATTCGTCGCTGGTTTGCAGCTCGTCCACCAGTTGCTTGTCGAGTGCTGCAACACCTAGCCACACTTCTCCGGTCGCCACTTCATCAATCGCCAACTGCGGGCGATAACGCGATACAAAGTTCTTGAACAGCTGATGGGTGATATCCAGGTCTTCCTGGAACTTCTCCCGGCCCTTCTCGGTGTTTTCGCCAAACACCGTGAGGGTGCGTTTGTATTCGCCGGCGGTCAGCACTTCAAAGTCGATGTCGTGCTTTTTCAGCAGACGGTTGACGTTGGGCAGCTGCGCGACCACGCCAATCGAACCGAGGATGGCGAACGGAGCGCTGATGATCTTCTCGCCGATGCACGCCATCATGTAGCCGCCGCTGGCCGCGACCTTGTCGATGCACACGGTCAGCGGCACGCCCGCCTGGCGGATACGCGCCAGTTGCGATGACGCCAGGCCGTAGCTATGGACCATGCCGCCGCCGCTTTCCAGGCGCAATACTACTTCGTCCTTTGGCGTGGCGAGGCTGAGCAGCGCGGTGATTTCATGGCGCAGGCTTTCGGTGGCCGAGGCCTTGATGTCGCCGTCGAAATCCAGCACGAACACCCGTGGCTTGGCCTCGGGCTTTTTCTTGCTGTTTTTCTTTTCGGTTTTGCTTTCGGACTTGCGCAGGGCCTTGAGCTGGTCCTTGTCGAGCAGGGTGGATTCCAGCCGCTCGCGCAGGCCCTTGTAGAAGTCATTGAGTTTGCTGACCTGCAATTGGCCAGCGGACTTGCGACGACCTTTGCTGCGCAAGGCGGCGAAGCTAATCAGTACCACCAGAATAGCGACCACCAGGGTGACGGTCTTCGCTAAGAAGCTCGCGTATTCGGCCAAAAAATCCATGTTGCTCCTTACAAGTGCAGTGCGCCAGGCGCGGATTACCCCAGCATACCGGCGGCACCGCGTTCGGGCCAGTCATCAAACCGCCAGCAAGCGGGCCTCCAACGGGGTTTTAAAACAAGCGTATGTTTTTCCATTGACAGCTCGCAGGCATCCCCATAACCTCGCCAGACTTTCAACGTACCGGGAAAACGGACGTGGGCAGCATCTACCTGATTCGACATGGCCAAGCCTCCTTCGGTGCAGACGACTATGACGTCCTGTCGCCCGTTGGCGTGGAACAAGCGCAAGTGCTCGGCCGCCACCTGGCTGACTTGGGCGTGACGTTCGACCGCTGCATCGCCGGCGACCTGCGCCGCCAGCAGCACACCGCCAGCGCCGCGTTCGAGCAGTACAGCGCCCTCGGTTTATCGGTGCCGACAGTCGAGGTGGACAGCGCCTTCAACGAGTTCGACGCCGATGCGATCATCCGCGCCCTGCTCCCCGACCTGCTGACCACCGAACCCGAAGCCCTGGAAATCCTGCGCAATGCCGCGCAGAACCGCAGCGAGTTCCAGCGCATCTTCGCCCTGATTATCCAACGCTGGCTGGCCGGCACCTATGATCCACCGGGGCTGGAGAGCTGGCTGGGGTTTGTCGAGCGGGTCCAGGGTGGCATGCAACGCATTCTCGAAGCGGCGGACAACGCGCAGAAAATCGCCGTGTTCACCTCCGGCGGCACCATCACCGCCCTGCTCCACTTGATTACCCGGATGCCCGCTGCCCAGGCGTTCGAACTGAACTGGCAAATTGTTAACACCTCGCTCAACCAGCTGAAGTTTCGCGGTCGCGAGGTGGCCCTGGCTTCCTTCAACAGCCACACCCACTTGCAACTGTTGAAGGCGCCGCAGCTCATCACCTTCCGGTGAACTGCGGCCAACCGTGACCCCAAGGTCACTGGACTCACCATAAAAGGATCGAAACCATGACTGAAGTAGCTAAAGCCGTAGAAGCAATGAAAGCCAAGTTCAACCCAGCCGCTGCTGCCGGCCTGGACCTGGTGTTTGGTTTCCGTATCGACGAAACCCAGAACTTCTCGCTGATCGTCAAGGACAGCACTTGCGAACTGAAAGAAGGCGAAAACCCTGACGCCCAAGTGACCCTGGTCATGGACGCCGAGACCATGAAAGGCATCGTCAGCGGCGAGACCGACGGCATGCAAGCCTTCATGGGCGGCAAGCTGCGCGCCGAAGGCGACATGATGCTGGCGATGAAGCTGAGCGAGCTGTTCCCTTCCTGATTCAAGGTCCAGCCTGAATCCCTGTGGGAGCGGGCTTGTGTGGGAGCGGGCTTGCTCGCGAATGCGGTCTTTCAGTTAATCAATCAGTGACTGATACACCGCTTTCGCGGGCAAGCCCGCTCCCACATTTGGTTCCACCACAGACCTCAGCTTTTTGGCTGCAACAACAACGCCACCAACGCACTCCACCCCGTCTGATGCGACGCCCCCAACCCGCGCCCGGTTTCGCCATGGAAATACTCATGGAACAGCACCAGGTCACGACTCGCCGGGTCCGCTTCCAACTGCGCATACCCCGCCATCGATGGCCGCAGCCCATCCTCATCCCTTAGAAACAACCCTGTCAGCCGTGCGCTGAGGCTGTCAGCCACTTCCTCCAGCGATGCCAGATAACCACTGCCCGTCGGGTACTCCACCGAGAAGTTGTCGGCGTAGTAGCGATGAAATTCCCGCAGCGATTCGATCAGCATGTAGTTCACCGGCATCCACAACGGCCCGCGCCAATTGGAGTTGCCGCCATACAAGCGCGAATCGGATTCGCCGGGCTGGTAGCTCGCGCACAGGGTGTTGCCGTTCATCTTCAATGCCAGCGGTTGCTCGGCAAACGCCTTGGACAATGAACGCACACCAAACGCCGACAAGAACTCAGCGTCATCGAGCATGCGCCGCAACAGATCCTTGGTGCGCTCACCGCGCAGCAACGCCAGCAACAGGCGATTGCCCTGGCCCGGTTCGTTCCAGCGCGACACCAGCTTGGCCAAGTCCGGCCGGTGCCTCATAAAGCCCAACAAACGCTCGCGCAACCCTTCCAGGCCTTCATGCTCGTGCTGTTCCAGCACCAGCACGGCAAACAGCGGCATCAGCCCGACCATGGAGCGCAGGCGCACCGCTTCGCTCTGCCCGTCGGGGCGGTGCAGGACGTCGTAGAAAAACTGGTCCTGTTCGTCCCACAGGCCTTCGGCGCTGTCATCCACGCGGTTGATGGCCCCGGCGATGTACAGGAAATGCTCGAAAAACTTCACGCCGATGTCCACGTACACCGCATTGCGCTTGGCCAGCTCCAGGGCAATGCGCATCAAGTCCAGCGCATACGCGGCGACCCACGCCGTGCCGTCGGCCTGATCCAGCTGATAACCCGGCGGCAACGCGGCCGAGCGGTCGAACAAGGCAATATTGTCCAGCCCCAGGAACCCGCCCTGGAACAGATTGCGCCCCTCGGCATCCTTGCGGTTGACCCACCAGGAAAAATTCAGCAGCAGCTTGTGGAATATGCGCTCCAGGAAATCCATGTCGCCTACGCCGGTCAGTGCCTTGTCCTGCTGATACACGCGCCAACTGGCCCAGGCGTGCACCGGCGGGTTGGCGTCGTCGAAGCGCCATTCATACGCCGGCAACTGGCCGTTGGGGTGCATGAAACGATCCTTGACCAGCAGCAACAGCTGTTGCTTGGCGTACGCCGGATCGATCAGCGCCATGGCCACGGCCTGGAAGCCCTGGTCCCAGGAGGCGTACCACGGGTATTCCCAGGTATCGGGCATGGAGAGGATGTCGAAGTTGGACAGGTGCCGCCAATGGGTATTGCGGATATGCAAGCGCTCGGGCGGTGGCGCAGGTTGGGCCGGGTCGCCATCGAGCCATTGGTTCACATCGAAATAATAGAGTTGCTTGGACCACAGCAATCCGGCCAGCGCCTGACGCTGTACGTTGCGGGCGTCCTCAGACGCAATTCCGTCTTGCAAGG
Organism: Pseudomonas sp. 18.1.10; assembly: GCF_024655625.1. Taxonomy (NCBI): domain Bacteria; kingdom Pseudomonadati; phylum Pseudomonadota; class Gammaproteobacteria; order Pseudomonadales; family Pseudomonadaceae; genus Pseudomonas; species Pseudomonas sp. 18.1.10. The sequence continues at coordinate 4,754 of NZ_JANLGL010000220.1, read as the reverse complement.
CCGCATAAAAATCATCCGCTTCCTGGCGGCGCTGCTCAAACAGCTTGCGCGCATTGACCTGAGGCGCGCCGACCGGCGCAAACCGCAGGTAGATCATTTTGCGTTCCAGGCCCGCCAGATCGAGGACAAACCGCGCAGCGACTTTGGTGCCGCAGTCACGGCGAATCGCCGACTGAACACCGTTCACCACATAATCGTTCACGCCATCCTTGAACGGCCCCGCTGCCGGCTGCCCATTTAGCCGTGGGTAGTTGCTTTCGTTTTCACAGAACAGCCACTCGACGCCCTCCTCTCCCCACGCGCTGAGATGGCGGTCAGGCAACTCATGATGGCGTGCCAGCACCTGGTCGCCGTCCAGCGTCAACTGTGGCTTGGGCGCATCAACGGTCCAGCTCCAATCATTGCGCGCCCACAACTGCGGCAACACCTGCAACCGCGTCGGCTGCTCCGAACGGTTATGCACGGTGATGCGCATGAAAATATCGTCGGGTTGATGCTTGGCGTATTCGACACTGACATCGCAGTAGCGGTTGTCTTCGAATACCCCGGTATCGAGAATCTCGTATTCGGCGTCAGCCAACCCACGGCGGGCGTTCTCGGCGATCAGGTCTGCGTACGGAAAGGCAGCATGGGGGTATTTATAGAGCATGCGCATGTAGGCATGGCTCGGTACGCCATCGACGAAAAAGTACAGTTCCTTGACGTCTTCACCGTGGTTGCCCTCGGCGTTGTTCAGGCCGAACAAGCGTTCCTTGATGATCGCGTCGCGCTCGTTCCACAGGGCCAGGCCCAGGCACCAGCGCTGCGCCTTGTCACTGAAACCCGCGAGGCCGTCCTCGCCCCAGCGGTAGGCGCGGCTGCGCGCATGTTCATGAGGGAAGTAGGCCCAGGCATCGCCATCGGCGCTGTAGTCTTCGCGCACCGTGCCCCATTGGCGTTCGCTCAGATAGGGGCCCCACTCGCGCCAGCGCTCGGCGTCGCTGGTCGCCAGGCGTTGGCCTTCGATCGTGTCAGAAATCCGTGTTACGGGCGTGGCCGTCATGGGTCCTCCTGCGCCTACAAGGTGAGGTGCAGTGTAGGACCCATCCACGCCCATGTGCACATGAAGGTTTAGAAGATGGCGTAGGTGTAGTTGAAGATCAGGCGGGTTTGATCCTGATCGGCAGTGCCGGTGTTCTTGCCGTGGTAAGTACCGGTACGGAAGGTGGTACCAAAGCCTTTCAGAGGACCGGCCTGCACCACGTAGTCCAGGCGGAAGTCGGCTTCGTTTTCTTTCTGGTCAGGACCACCGGCCACCTTCGCCTTGATATCCCGGCCATCCAGGTACGCCACGGACGCCTTCAGACCCGGCACGTAGGCCTTGAAGTCGTACGAGTACTGACCAAAGTTGACCTGCTCGCCCGCCCGGGAGAACTGGCCGACCACGGCGTCGGTGAACAGGTAGAAGTCGCTGCCACCGGCGCCTTGGGCGTGCGGATCGGCCAGGCTGCCCTGGTTCACCCACACAAAGCCGCCGTCGTCACCCACGCCGATATGGCCCAGCATCAAGCTGCTGCCGCCCAGTTGGTAGGTGAAGGCCGCACTGTAGGTTTTGTTGTCGACTTCGTTGGCGTGCCTGGCATAGCCGCCGTTGTTGTTGAACTGGTAGCCACTCTGGCCGTTCTTGCCGTCGCTGCTGCTGTCGAAGTAGCGCAGGTCGGTCTTGAACGATTGGTCATTGCCCAGCGGCAATACGTGGACCAGGCCGAAGTAGTTCTGTTTGTAGAAGTCTTGCAGCTGGGCGTAGTAGTACTGCAACGTCAGGTTTTTCGCGATGACGTTGTCGGACGAACCAAACGGCTTGTAGTCCACCCCGCCGAACTTGAAGCTATCGCTGTCGCGCTGACCGCCCGCCACACTCAAACCGGTGGAGTTGCTGGACGCACGGCCTTCGGCGCGGTTCAGTTCACCGCCGGTGAAGGTGACGTTGGGAATATCGTTGGAGGTGAGGATGCCACCATCAAAGGTTTGCGGAGCCACGCGGCTGTCGTTGGACACCAGGATCGGCAACACCGGCGCCAAGCCGCCACCGACGTGCAACTCGGTCTGGGAAATGCGGAACTTCACGTTACCCGCCGCACGCCCAAAGGAGTCGGCTGGTTCAGTGCCGTTGTTCTTGGTCGGGAAGAAGCTGTTGCCGTTGCCCGACAGGCCGGCGCCTGCGGTGTGGCCATCGCCGCCGTCCAGGCGCAGGGCGCCGAACGCCATCACGTCGAAACCGACGCCCACGGTGCCCTGGGTAAAACCGGACTTGTAGTCAAACCGCAGCGCAGTGGCGGTTTCGCGCAGGTCGTTGTTGCTGCCCGAGCGGTTGTCAGCGCTGTAGTACATGGTCCGCGAACTCACGGAGGCATGGCTGTCGTCAAGGAAACCGCTGTGCCCGGTGCCCGTACCCAGGGAGCCGAGCCCAAAATCATCAGCTAACGCGTGTTGTGCAAGAACGGCGGCGGTGATCGACAACGCCAGTGTAGAAATTTTCATTAACGACGGCCCCTGAACATTTTTTTATGTGTGTGATGTGCGAAACGGCGTTTTCATCCCTGCGAACGTGACGATTCTTTCATGCCGGGTGGGGGCGACTGCGTGAAGAATTAGTTAGGAAAAACCCCGGAAAATGAAATTTTCAGCCGGCTGGTTTTTGTCATATTCACGTCATCTCATTCATCCAAGGAATGAAGTCCAGAGGATTCTTCGTTTGCAAGTGCAGCGGGCGCTCAACAAAATCCTGAGGAAGGCCACTTCCATCGCCACCGTCATCAGGAATTTTTCTATGCCTACCACCGCACATGTCAGCCCCGACGAAATCCGCAAGGGCTTTTCCAAGGCGATGTCCGACATGTACCGAGATGAAGTCCCACTGTATGGCGCGCTGATGGCGCTGGTGGCCGAGACCAATACCCGCGTGCTCGACGCCCAGCCCGCGCTGGCGCAACAGCTGCAACGCACCGGCGAAATCCAGCGTTTGGACATGGAACGCCACGGCGCCATCCGCCTGGGCAGCGCCTTCGAGCTGGCCACCATCGGCCGCCTGTTTGCGGTGATGGGCATGCAGCCGGTGGGCTACTACGACCTGACCCCGGCCGGTGTGCCGGTGCATTCCACCGCGTTTCGTGCGGTGCATGAGCACGCGCTGCAAACCAGCCCGTTTCGCGTGTTCACCTCGCTGCTGCGCCTGGAACTGATCGAAAACCCCGAACTGCGCGCCTTTGCTGAAAGCGCCCTGGCCAAACGCAACATCTTCACCGACCGCGCCCTGGCGTTGATCGAACAGGCGGAAAAAGCTGACGGACTCAACGCCGTGGACGCCGAGGAATTTATCCGCGAGGCCCTGGAAACCTTCCGCTGGCACCACGCCGCCACCGTCACCCGCGCCCACTACCAGCAACTCAGCGACCAGCACCGCCTGATCGCCGACGTGGTGGCCTTCAAGGGCCCGCACATCAACCACCTGACGCCGCGCACCCTGGACATCGACCAGGTCCAGGCCGCCATGCCCGGCAAAGGCATCACCCCCAAGGCCGTGATCGAAGGTCCGCCGCGCCGCCAGTGTCCGATCCTGCTGCGCCAGACCAGCTTCAAGGCCCTCGACGAAGCCATCGCCTTCACCGACGCCCAAGGCAGCCACAGCGCCCGCTTCGGCGAGATCGAACAGCGCGGCGTGGCACTCACCCCCAAAGGCCGCGCCCTGTATGACCAATTATTGAATGCCGCACGCGACGAGCTGGGCGCGTTCCCCACTGAAGGCAATGCCGCGCGTTATATGCACTTGATGGAACAGCACTTCGCAGCCTTCCCCGACAACCACGCGCAGATGCGCGAGCAGGGCCTGGCGTACTTCCGCTACTTCGCCACCGAGCAAGGCCTGGCGGCACGCGGCAGAGTCGATCAACCGCGCACACTGGACGCGCTGATCGCAGCAGGCCATGTGGCGGTGGAGCCGTTGGTGTACGAAGATTTCCTGCCGGTAAGTGCGGCGGGGATTTTTCAGTCAAACCTGGGGGATGCGGCGCAGAGTCACTACGCGGCCAATTCGAACAGGGCTGAATTTGAGAACGCGCTGGGGCGGCGGACGATTGATGAGTTGACGCTGTATGAGCAGACGCAGCAGCGGTCGATAGAGGCCTGCACTCAAGCGCTGCATGGGTGAAACAAGATACCCACCCGGCTCATCGGCGTAATCCTTACACCGTAAAAGCCCCCAAGAGCCGGGTAGGCGGTGGGCATCATAGGGACTGCGCCGGGCACTGTCCCCCAGACAATTCTGAACAAATATGACCTATTACTGTAGGAACATCAGTCAACCCAACTGCTCCACAATCTTGTCCTTGACCAACAACCGCTTCTTCTTCAGCTTTTCCACATCCTCATCGCTGGCACTGGCCGCTTCCGCCTTCAGCACCTCTTTGTCGGCATCGTCGTACTGAGTGAGCAGCGAGTCCAGACGCTTGTCGCTCGCCCTGCGTTCGTGAATGACGTCCTCGCTCAACCCCAAGTCCTGATACAGGTCGTGTTTCACTGGCATGGCGTACCTCCGCAAGTTGAACAATGGCTTACGCCCTTGAAGCTAGACCATTGCGCGGGGTCTTGTCATTTTTGAGGTCAAGACACTGCTCTAAATGTAGACACTGGCCTCCTGTGGGAGCGGGCTTGTGTGGGAGCGGGCTTGCTCGCGAAAGCGGTAGATCAGCCGATGAATTTGGCGACTGACACACCGT